>JAGGRU010000174.1 GCA_021159425.1 Sulfurovum sp. | reverse complement strand
AGGCAAAATAAATGAGACTAGACAAATACCTGGTAGAAGAGGGTTACTTTGAGAGCCGTAATCGTGCACATGATGCGATAAAGGCAGGGCAGGTTATGGTCGATGGAAAGAAGCCTAAGCCTTCTGCTAAGATAGATGAAAACTCGTCTGTAGAAGTGGAAGATGAGAAGTTTTATGTAAGTCGTGCGGCTCGTAAACTTGAGAATTTTTTGGCTGAGTATGCTATAGACTTTAAAGATAAAAGAGCATTGGATATAGGCTCGAGTACAGGTGGTTTTGCCCAAATTGTACTTGAAAATGGTGTATGCTCACTGGATTGTGTAGATGTTGGGTCTGATCAGCTTCATATCTCACTAAGAAAGAATGAAAAATTATCTTTACATGAAGAGACAGATATCCGTGATTTTCAGAGCGATGAACCCTTTGAAGTCATTACCTGTGATGTTTCATTTATCTCTATCTTGCAAATTATCAAGGATATAGATAGACTGGCTAAAACCGGTACGGATATTGTGATTCTTTACAAACCACAGTTTGAAGTGGGTAAAGATGTAAAGCGTGACAGTAAAGGTGTGGTTCAGGATATAGATGCTATTGCCAGACGTAAAGAAGAGTTTGAGGCTGAAGCTGTAAAGCTAGGTTGGGAGCTTAAATATCAGGCTCTTTCCCAAGTAACAGGGAAAGAGGGAAATCAAGAGTACCTGTATCATTTTATGAAAAGGTAGGGTCGGTTTACCGACCAATATATAACATCAGATAAGGTCGGTCAACCGACCCTACGGGAAGGATAAATTAACTTGCTACAAAATAATATTAAAAGCATCGCCATAGGCTCTTTTGACGGCTTACATATTGCACATAAAACACTTATAAATGAAGTGGATGCTATCGTGATCATCGAACGAAACGGTGGGTATTTGACACCTGGGTATAAACGTGCATTCTATACCGATAAATTTTGCTGTTTTTATCATTTTGATAAAGTAAAATCACTTAGCCC
>JAGGRU010000395.1 GCA_021159425.1 Sulfurovum sp. | reverse complement strand
CTATTACAGAAAAAGATGTGACATATGGGTATAATTGGGAGCAGGAGGAGTTAACCGACTAGCCTGTTAAAATAAAAACCTTCCTGAGAATAATCATAATGTTTTAACCGTACATTTTTACGTTGATATCTATCATTTTTCATTGGAATCTCCTCCCGTAGGGGCAATCCCTCGTGGTTGCCCTTACAAAACAAAGGTACCCACAAGGGGCACCCCTACGGTGCATTTATACTTCTCACCCTCACCTTCGCATAAGCAACAACCTCTTCATCCTCTGCCATATCCAGCCATTTAAATTTTTGACCACTTTGAATCGTACCATCAAGTATGTCACCAGAGTCACGGAATTTAAGATCCAGTTTTGCAATGTCAAATCCGTTTGTGGTTTTCGTGAACTGCTTCAGTCTGAAATTATCTGTTGAGTTAGAGTAAAGATAGCACCAACTTTTCAAACCATTACGCCCTACTCTTCCTCTTAACTGGTGCAGAGTTGCCAGTCCCAATCGTTCTGCACCAACTATGACTATGAGTGTGAGTTTAGGTAAAGAAATACCAACCTCAACCACTGTAGTCGCAAGGAGTATATCACCCTGTTCTCTAAACTCAAGCAAAACCTCTTCTTTTTGCTTGTCTTTTCCGTGCGTGACATACACATTGTCAAATTTACTTTCCCAAAAGCCCCTGCTCTCTGCCAAAGACTGATAAGGAATTTCTGTACTCTCTTCGACTAAAGGATAAATAATAAGCACTTGATGCTTTTGGGCTATCTCATCTTTAATATGTGTAAGTAAACTTGAAAAGTCCGGTTTACTTATGGTTTGAGTGAGGACTTCTCTGTCAAAAGGTGTCGTTGTAATGAGAGAGACATCAAGAAGTTCTGACTGCATCATGGCTTGTGTTCTGGGAATCGGTGTCGCTGAAAATTGTAAGAAGTGTGGTTTTTTTTCATCTCCACTCACTAATGCTTCCAAACTCTGTCTCTGCTTTGTACCAAACCTATGCT
>JAGGRU010000095.1 GCA_021159425.1 Sulfurovum sp. | reverse complement strand
GGACTCAATATCTCCCAATCATCCTCTTTGAGTGTGTCAATTGCATACACTACACTTGTATCCTTCTGTCCTGAGACCGTAAATAAAATATTCTCTTTATCACAGTAATTGAATATCTCTGCTTGATACGAAGCACTGTCTGCTCTGAATCTGTCAAAGGCTGTACCGATAGGTAATTGTGCTGTACAGGTTTTGATAAATTCAAGGTTCTTTGCCGCAGGGGCTTCATTTCCTTCTCTGAAATCAGCATGGATGATATAACCGCCATTTACATGTCCTATCATTGGCATGTATCCCGGATCTCCAAGGTAAGAGTACAGGGTATTGTGTTTATGTGCTTCAATGAAGGTAGCATCGATATCCAATATCAGATCTTCACTCTTGATACTTTTAAGGAATCGTTTGAGATAGCTCTTATTGATATTGTGTATACCAAGCTCTCCGGCAGATCCATGTCTGTGCAAATACTTTGTCACAGCACCGGCTGTGGGAATATTCTCTATTTTAAGCAACGTTTTCAAGGCTTCATCCAAACGTATTTCCTTGATGTCATCCAAGACCCTTCCTCCACTATGAAGCATAAGTATTAACGGGTAGATGAACTCAAAAGGATCATAGGCTTTATGGTGTAGTGAGTTTGGGATATTTTTGTTACAGAGTTCTTCAAAGTTCAACCCTTTGAGATACTCACCGAAAATTGCTACACCTGTTCTTGGTGTGAGTTTTTCATTGGTAGATTCTATGTGAAAATTTAATATAGATTGTGCCATAATATTCCCCTGTGTAAAACAGAGAAGAAGTTCACCAAATGGGTGAAAGAATTTAGCTGGGCTTCTTTGCTTCTGAGTACCTAATTAATCCAAAGTAAACCTTCGGCTATGCCGGAGGACTCCCATAATTTGATAATTCCGGGAGTCAATGTGATATTCTATCTTCGAACCGCTCAAAGTTCAAAGAGAAAGGGATATCAACATGAAAAGTATACAACAAAAATCAGGTCATACA
>JAGGRU010000111.1 GCA_021159425.1 Sulfurovum sp. | reverse complement strand
TATGTGGTGTCATGGTTTTCCTTTATTTTTTAATGATATCGTTATAGAAGCTCTTACCTACAATGAGAGGAGCCAAGCCTTGGTGTGATGCTATAGTTTGACCAATATCTGCAAAAGTATATCTATGCCCGATATTGGCAGGTTTGATCCGTTTGCCATAGACTATCACGGGGATATGCTCTCTGGTATGGTCTGTTCCCCACCAGGTAGGATCACAGCCATGGTCAGCAGTGATGATAACCATATCATCGTCATCCAGCTCTGCCAGCATTTCCGGAAGCCGTTGATCAAAATACTCTAAAGCGGCCGCATATCCGGATACATTTCTTCTGTGACCGAAATCAGCATCGAAGTTGACAAAATTTGTAAATATGATAGCATCTTTTTGTGTCTCTTTGAGGGCATCCATAGTGGTATCAAAAAGACCCTGGATATCATGTGCCTTGTATGCTTTGGTGATGCCGCAGCCTGCAAAGATATCTTTGATCTTGCCTACGCTTACCACTTCCCCTCCGGAATCTTTCATCTGATCCAGTACAGTATCGGCCGGCGGAACGACCGAATAGTCGTGCCGGTTTGCAGTACGGGCAAAATCCTTGGCACTGCTGCCTATGAATGGTCGGGCTATCACACGGGCAATATTGTATTTGTCTACTAGTTTTCGGGCTATTTCACATATCTCATAAAGTTTGTCCAGTCCGAAAGTCTCTTCGTGCGCAGCTATTTGAAATACGCTGTCTGCCGAAGTGTAGAGTATGGGTTTGCCTGTTTTCATATGCTCTTCGCCCAACTCTTCAAGAATCACAGTACCGGATGAGTGACAATTTCCAAGATAGCCACTCAAGCCTGTCTCTTTAAGAAACTCATCCAGCAACTCTTTGGGGAAACTCTCTTTTTTCTTTTTGAAGTATCCCCAGGTGTATGTTACAGGTGCGCCCATCATCTCCCAATGACCACTGGATGTATCTTTGCCTGTAGAGACTTCTGAGGCAAATCCATACGCCCCGGTCGGGACTA
>JAGGRU010000078.1 GCA_021159425.1 Sulfurovum sp. | reverse complement strand
TTTCTTTTGGGTTCGTTTTCTTTTTTTGCGCATTGCAAAAAAGAAAAGGAATGAAAGAGAAATAACGCCACAATTAAGAAATGAGGAAATTCAAACAAACAAAATTTACCGATTAAATACCCGCGTATTCTTAGCACATATCAAGTCCCGCATAGAAGAAAAATCACTCTTACTCTCTATATAAAACTTACATCCATAAGTAAAAGAAAGACTCTGAGCATGTAGCATAAGTCTAGGGGCTCCATGCTGGATAAGTCTATTTTCTTCAGATTGTGTTTGATCCAGGTAGTCGTTGGCAGCTTCATAGCTAGCACCATAAATAGGATCTCCCAAAATAGGATGTTTCACGTGAAACAAATGTATTCTTATCTGATGGGTTCGTCCTGTATGAGGATAACAGGCTATTAAAGATGCATCTAATGCTTCATCATATTCTAAGGGTATGAAGTCTGTATGAGATGCTTTGCCTTCATCATCTATAAAGACTTTATGTTTGCTTGTCTCATAGCCATCCTTGTTTACTTTGATGCGTTCTGTACTTGTAAACGGTTCTGTAAGTTTACCGTCTACCCATGCCAAATAACTCTTCTTTATTGTCCTGTTTTCAAAAGAACCTTTTAAATGTGTCTCTGCTTTTTTATGTTTAGAAGCGAGGAGTAGACCAGAGGTTTCCATATCTATTCTGTGTGTGGAGTTGGCATTTTGTCCTGCAATAGTTCTTACTTCATCTAACATAGAATAGGGAGTAGCCATAGTGTTTGGATGCACCAATGTACCTGAGGGTTTTTCAAATACCATAAAGTCTTTGTTGTGAAAAAGAGGTCTTCTCCCTCGTCCTTTTGCTCTAAAGAAAACCATCTCTACATCACCTTGTACCTTTGCCCCTGTGTAGGTCATAGATTCACCATCTATGAGTAAACGACCCTTGGCTATGTGTCTTTGTGCTTGACCTTGTGTAAAGTTAAGGGTACGCATGACATACAAAAAGGCGATGGTTTCTTCTTCAATGTGGTATTTCTCTTTAACGAATGGCATAAACTATTCAC
>JAGGRU010000201.1 GCA_021159425.1 Sulfurovum sp. | reverse complement strand
GAAATCGTGATTAACATGTACCATCATCGTCTCATAATTTCATACAAGGGCACAAGCTACTTTGGCTGGCAAGACCTGGGGACAAGTCAACAAAAGCCTGGCAAACATAAACCTACAATAGAGGCAAGCATACACCAAGTACTCAAAAAAATCTGCAACTATCAGAGCTGTACTATATCTGCTGCAAGCAGAACCGATGCTGGTGTCCACGCACAGGGTCAAGTTCTAAAAATCACTATTACCCTGGAAATCAAATCAGAAAAACTTCTGCTTGGCATGAATTCACTATTGCCAGATGATATCCGTATCTTGCAATGTACACCCTGCTCCGCAGAATTTAACCCCAATAAGGACAGCAAGAGCAAAGAGTATCATTATTACTTTTGTACGGACAGCATCTACAACCCAATTCTCAATGATACCGTTGCGCATATCCCCTCTCATAGTAAAGCCTCAACGACAGGGTCACTTGATATAGAACGCATGCAGCAAGCCTGTAAACTCTTCATTGGCGAACATGATTTTTATAGCTTCGCGAAACGAGATACGACTATGAGTTCAACCTTCCGTACTATTTTAAGCTGTGAAATAGTGCAAGCTCAATCAACATTTGGAAACAAAGTTTACACTATTAAGATAGTGGGAAAAGGATTTTTAAGGTACATGGTTCGCTATATTGCCGCTGCGTTATTTGCACTTGGGAGGAGACAGCTTAGCCTGAATGATATTAGTGAAGCACTGGTGAGTCACAAAGAAGAAAAGCTCAGTTCCAGAGCCAAGTCGAGAGGGCTGCATTTGATTGAGATTTGTTATTAGAGGTTCCCTAAATACAAGTATAGCAAAGAGAAAAGAGAGATAACACATCAATATTGCAGAAATCAAACCAGAACAAAGCCTCTATACATTAAACTGCGACATAAGATAAAGGGAACCTAAAAGGCATAAGACATGAACAAAGATTTACAATCCATCAAACCAGATAGACCAAATATTATAACTACAGAGATTGACGCTATAAGCTTCTATCGTAAAATGGATACAAAAGCGACTGTTGTCGAAATGATTGCAGGAAA
>JAGGRU010000299.1 GCA_021159425.1 Sulfurovum sp. | reverse complement strand
AAATTTATCAAGTTTTTAATTAAAATTTATATTAATTGATGTAAAATAGCTTACTATAGTTAACAATATAAAGGAGTAGTTTTGGATAAAAAAATGCTAAAAGAAGGTATGGACCTTATAGATGCACACTTCAAAAATGAAGGAGTTTCTCGTCGTGATGCGATGAAGATGTTTGGTGCAGGTGGAGCAGCAATGCTTATGGGTAGTGGTGTAGCTACAGAAGCAAATGCAAGCAGTTCTGCGGTTAAAGCAAAGATATTGATCGTTGGTGGTGGTTTGGCTGGTATGTCAACGGCAGCAAGATTTACAAATTCTTTGGATAATCCGGATATTACAGTGATTGAGCCAGGGGAATTGGCAACATCTTATCAGCCAGGACAAACACTGGTAGGTGCTGGAATCTGGGAAAAAGAAGCTGTAATGTATAAAACAGAAGATTTTATTCCAAGTGGTGTTACTGTCATTAAAGAGAAAGCAGTAGAGTTTGATCCTGAAAACAATACTGTAAAAACATCGGGTGGTAAAACACTTAAATATGATTATATGGTTATTGCTGCAGGTCTAAAACTTGACTATGCACGTATTCAAGGTCTTGGTATTGAAGGTACAATTACTACAACAGGGCCACATGAAAATGTAAGTAAAGTAGTTGGTAAAAATGGTATTACATCTATCTATTTTCAAGATGGTTCAAAAGATACTTGGACAGAGATGCAAAAGTTCATTGCTGAGGCAAAGAGCGGTAAAAAAGTTAAAGGTATCTTTACCCACCCTAATACACCGATCAAATGTGGTGGTGCTCCTAAAAAGATCATGTATCTAACCGATGCAAGACTTAGAGAAGCAGGTGCCAGAGATAATGCAGAACTTTCATTCTATCCAAACGGGTCTAAAATGTTTGGTGTTAAAGAGTATCATGATGCGATCGTGAATCAATTTGAAGCCAGAGACATGAAATGGAACTACAGACATAATCTTATCGCTGTTGATCCGGTTAAAAAAGTAGCTACATTTAACAGACACTGGAAAGAAAAAGGTGCCTGGGATGCAGACCTTGAAGAATATTCAATCAATATGAAAGCTGAAA
>JAGGRU010000083.1 GCA_021159425.1 Sulfurovum sp. | reverse complement strand
TTACAGTTTCATCTCTTTATGAACAGTATGTTCTTTACACCATTTACAATATTTCTTAAGTGCAAGTTTCTCTGTTGTTGTTTTTTTATTCTTAGTTGTATGATAATTACGTCTTGTACATTTCTCACAACCTAAGTGAACTGTTTCTCTCATGTTTATCTCCTATGATAAGTTTGCAAGAGACCGGAGTCTCCCACAATGTTTGTCTTAAGCGATGATCTTAGAAACAACACCGGCACCAACTGTTCTACCACCTTCACGGATAGCAAACTTAGTACCTTGCTCAAGAGCAACCGGAGCGATAAGTGCAACATTTACTTTAACGTTATCACCTGGCATAACCATTTCAGTACCTTCTTGAAGTTGAACTGAACCTGTTACATCCGTTGTACGAACATAAAACTGTGGTCTGTAGTTGTTAAAGAATGGAGTGTGTCTACCACCTTCTTCTTTAGTAAGAACATAGATCTCAGCTTCAAATTCTGTATGAGGTGTAATTGAACCTGGCTTACAAAGAACCATACCTCTTTGTACTGCTTCTTTGTCGATACCACGGATAAGAACACCACAGTTATCTCCAGCAAGACCACAATCCATTTCCTTACGGAACATTTCAACACCAGTTACTGTTGTTTTCTGAGTATCTTTAAGACCAACGATTTCAACTTCGTCAGCTATACATACTTTACCTTGATCAACTTTACCGGTTACAACCGTACCACGACCCTGGATAGTAAAGATATCTTCGATAGCCATCAAGAAGTCTTTATCAGTTTCTCTTTTTGGCTCAGGAATGAATGTATCTACTGCATCCATAAGTTCCATAATTTTTGCTGACCATTCACCAGATTTACCGGCTTTCGCTTCTTCAAGCGCCTGGAATGCTGAACCGGCAATAATTGGTGTATCATCACCCGGGAAATCATACATGTCAAGAAGTTCTCTTACTTCCATTTCAACAAGTTCGATCATCTCTTCTTTGTCTTCATCATCAAGTTGATCTTCTTTGTTCAAGAATACAACGATGTAAGGAACACCTACTTGCTTAGAAAGAAGGATGTGCTCTCTAGTTTGTGCCATTGGACCAT
>JAGGRU010000099.1 GCA_021159425.1 Sulfurovum sp. | reverse complement strand
CATCAAGCCTGTATGGATGTCACATTTTATTTGAAAGATCTTCTTGAGAAGACAGAATTGGGTGAAGTGGTGATAGAAGATATTAAAATGCCACTTCTGGCTTTTAAGCTCAAAGAGGAAGCAAGCTTTGATGTATTTCAGATCTCTGATAAACTCCGTATGTATGGATGGCAAGTTCCTGCCTATACACTGGCTGAAGGCTGTAAGGATGTCTCTATCATGAGAGTGGTTGCAAAAGAGGGCTTTAGCTATGATATGGCTACACTTCTGGTGAAACATATTTTGGAAGTATGTGCAGAACTTGATGGTAAACCGAGAGATAATTTATTGAAGGAAGCAACAGGTGAAAAAATCTGCTAGACTAAAAAGCTAACACCTCTTGGAGGTGGGACTTAAAGTCCCATCCCCTTAACTCTCATTACTTCTCTTTGCCTCATTCATTTCCACAATTAAAAGATAGGCGCCTATTAAGAAACAGGCAGCGCCGTATAGTGTGTAGTCTAAAGAGAGTATGCCATTCACTGCCTCTCCGCTCTCCAAATTTATATAACCTTTAAGTGCTGATAGTTGAAAGAAAACAGATCCTAAAATATTGATCCAGATGATCCACCATGTGACAGAAGTAAAAGCTTTTACGTTAGTATCCTTATACACCTCAAGCCATGCCAGGAAAGAAGCTGTTAAGAAAAGGATCGACCCTATCATATTGGGTACCCATATCAGTATGTCTTCCTGTAGTGCTGTCAAATGAGAGAGAAGACCATCAAAGGTATTGATATTGAACAATAGGGTACCTATGAGTTGGCTCACACTGGATAAAAATCCAAGATTTTTAGCTCGCCATGCGAACCATATCCACTCTTTGTCTTTTTTTTCAAGATCTGCTTCGTTGCTAATGTCTGCATTGATAGCTTCAAGATATTGTCCATAGGCAGCAGAAGTAAAAAAGAGTGAACCTATGAAAAAAACCAAATTCATTGTGAGTGAAGAGAAAGATGTCTCAAAGTGAAGGTACATAATACTTCCGACCATGAAACAGGCAGAACCTATGATAAACAAAACACCTATCCACCATGTCAGAAGCTCTGGCTTATAG
>JAGGRU010000092.1 GCA_021159425.1 Sulfurovum sp. | reverse complement strand
TGTGAAATGCGTAGTTCCTCTTTTCGTTCATGCGGGTCCCTCCGTATTTCGATTCTTGGATTCAACTGGTAAGTGCAACTTTGGCAACTGGTCTAACAGGGTGAGCTGCGGTAGCATCAACAGCGACACCCAAACCATTAATCAAAGGAGCACTGATGAACACGTACACGCAGCTCACCGAGCAAGAACGATACCAGATCTACGCACTAAAGCAAGCTGGACACAATGACAGCGAGATAGCAGGACTCCTCGGTCGTCACAGGTCCACGATTAGCCGAGAACTAGAGCGTAACAGTCGAGGAGGGGAATACCAGCCTGAGGAAGCACATCATCTGACGTTGAAACGTAGGCGAGCCAAGATACGACCTCGTTTTGGCGGTTCTGTGTGGATACAGGTGGAGCAGCTACTGCAGCTGGACTGGAGCCCACAACAGATATCGGGGAGGCTCAAGCTGGAAGAAGGGATCAGTGTCAGCCATGAGCATATCTACGCGTACATCTACGCGGACAAGGAGGCAGGCGGAGAGTTGTACCGCCATCTGCGTTGCCAGAAGAAGAGGAGGAAACGCTATGGGAAGTACGATCGACGAGGGAGGATACCCAACCAGGTATCGATTGATGAGCGGCCAACAGTAGTGGATGACCGGAGTCGGGTAGGAGACTGGGAAGGGGATACGGTGATTGGGAAGAACCACAAAGGAGCACTAGTTACACTGGTTGAGCGCAAGTCATTGTACGCAATCATTGAAGCGGTAGAACGGAGGACAGCGGCGGCGGTACATGGAGCCATTGTTGCCAATCTTGCTGCACACAAAAGTAAGATACACACACTAACCTATGACAATGGGAAAGAGATGGCAGAGCATGAGCAGATTGCGGAAGAGTTAGGCATTAAAGTCTACTTTGCGCATCCGTACTCATCATGGGAGAGAGGGGTGAATGAGAACACGAACGGATTGATTCGTCAGTACTTTCCCAAGAACAGGGAGCTGACAGGAATTAGCAGAGAAGAGGTAGAACAAGCAATGGAGAGGCTCAATCATCGGCCGAGAAAGACACTTGGCTTTCGAACCCCGTATGAAGTATTCTTCTCCACACATACCCCCTTGACAG
>JAGGRU010000222.1 GCA_021159425.1 Sulfurovum sp. | reverse complement strand
CTCTGTAAAGTTCTGAGTGTCCTTGTTGTCTTCCGTATCCTTTTACTTCAGATACTGTCATGCCTTCGATCCCAGCTTCAACCAATGCTTCTTTGACATCTTCGAGTTTAAATGGTTTAATTATTGCTTCAATTTTTTTCATATTTTTCCTTTATGTGACTCTCGTTCCCATGCTTTGCATGGGAACGCATATGAGAGTTTGATGTGTTATTATACTTTGCTTTCATATTATATTGTAATATGCACCCCAAGGGCATTTCCTGCGAGGCACATTCCCATCGAGGACGATGGGAACGAGAGCAGAAGGTACAAATCTTATAGGTTAAACCCTTTTTCACCGTGAGTTGCTTCATCCAGACCTTTGTGTTCAGTCTCTTCATCTACTCTTCCTCCACCTGTAAGGGCAGCAGCGATAAAGTAAACGATCGATGTAACGATAGCAGAGTAAACGATCGTTAACCCAATTGCTTTGATCTGAGCAATAAGTTGTGTACCCATGCTGTAATCATCTGCCATAAGATATGGTGCGATGAAGATAGCTGTCGCGATACTACCCCAGATACCTACAACACCGTGTATCCAGAATGCATCAAGGGAGTCATCAACTTTGAACATCTTTTTAAGTTTAGAAACAGCGATAAATCCTAAGATACCACCCACAAGACCGATGATAAGTGCACCACCAACTCCTGCAGAACCAGAAGCAGGTGTAATAGCAACAAGACCGGCAACTGCACCGGAAGCACCACCGATAAGCGTTGCTCTTTTGTATACGATCTGCTCAGCGATCAACCAACCGATCACACCAAGAGCTGCAGCAACATTAGTGATAAGGAATGCATTACCTGCAACACCGTCAGCAGCTACTTCTGAACCGGCATTGAATCCGAACCAACCAAACCATAGTAAAGTTGCACCAAGTACAGAAAGTACCGGAGAGAAAGGTTTCATGGCAGTTGTACCGTATCCTTTTCTTTTACCTAAAAGCATCGCAACTACAAAACCAGCTACACCTGCATTGATGTGTACAACTGTACCACCGGCAAAGTCCATTTCACCAAAGTTCAATGTTTCACCACCACCCCATGCCCAGTGTGTTACCGGTGCGTATACTGCCAAGATCCAAAGTGCAACGAAGAT
>JAGGRU010000351.1 GCA_021159425.1 Sulfurovum sp. | reverse complement strand
TCTCTTTATCCCAATAAGCAGCAGACTCATAGACATAGGTCACACCATTTTTCTTGTTTTTTAAATGAACGATTGACATAGAACAACTCCTTACATAGGTATAATTATACCTATGTTTGGCTGAGATTGTCATGAGTAAAATAGCTTAAATAACGGTTTCTTGGGAATTAGTTTAGTTCATAGGTATAATTGTTCGGGAATGCAGGTTTTATAGTAGGCAACTAAACGCAGCATCACTCCCAATACAAATACCATAGAAAGTGTATAAATATTTACCATTTCATAACTATCCAGAACAAATAAGATACTTCCGATAAGCAGTGCTATGGTTCCGTAAAAACCTGTTTTTAGGACAAAAGGAATTTCATTAATAATAACATCACGCATGATACCACCACCTACGGCAGTGATGAAAGAGAGTGTAAGTACACCTGTAAGGTTTAGGTTGTGTTCTAGCGCGATCAGAGCCCCGGTAATACTGAAAGAGATAAGTCCAATGGAATCACTCAGTATAAAAAGAGGTTTGTTCTCTATGCTCTCTTTTTTGTTAAATCTAAATATGACCAGCAAAATCATCACAGCTACTATAATAAGTGCCGGTGTATTATGTGTAAAGGTATAGGGTGTTTTATCGACGATGACATCTCTTATGATACCACCGCCCAATGCTGTCAGAAAGACCGATATAAGTACGCCTAAGAAATCCAGTTTATTACGTGTTGCAATGAAGAATCCACTCATTGCAAAAGCAATGATCCCTATATACTCTGCTGCTTCAAACATAGTGTTCTTTTAGTTGGATACACAGTGATTACCACGTGAAGACCATTTTATGATCGTACCTTTTTTATTTGTCTCAAGGAAAAGTTTACAACTCTCTTGAACTATATCATTTCCGTAACCATAACCATAACCGTAGCCTCCATAATATCCTCCATAGCCATAACCCATCATAGGCATCATTGATGGCACACTGTAAACTCTGGATCGTTCATAAATATACACTTTATTTTTATTTGGTAAAATATATGTATAGTCCGGATAACCTACTTTTGCTATAAAACCATTGATATTCTGTCCTACCAAAGTGTTATATTTTTTTACAAAGTTACTATGTGTGGCACATCCCTGTATGAGTAAAATAGTGATT
>JAGGRU010000246.1 GCA_021159425.1 Sulfurovum sp. | reverse complement strand
GTAGCAGAAAAAAAGATCCCTAAGAGTTGGGAATCTGCACCAATTTCCAAGATAGGAAAAACGCACTATGGAGATACTGATGACTGGGTAGTAGGTTTTGATAATATGAAAATAAAAAATAAAAAAAGACGAACACTTTATATATTTGTAAGTGTTCGTGGCGAGATAAGAGGTGCCAATTATACAGGTAACTAATTATTCCGTAAGTTCTTCAAGAATAGTTTTAACCATACCGTGAGTTTCACGAACTGCTTTAACTGTCGCCTCATCTGTAATATCAAGATCACTGATCCAGTTATCAATAGAAGGGAAAGCTATATGCGCTGCATCTTCACCTTTTTTCTTGTAAATAACAAGTGAGAAAGGTGCATATGCACCGGCATCCGGATGATTTTTCGATACTGGGTAGATTGCATTAAATCTAATGATCGAGTAAGTGTCAAAGAAATCATAATCATCATGTTGCAGAGTGTAAGACTTTGGTATTAAAAAACCAACTGGTCCCAATTCACTTTCAAACTCTTCTTTAAAGCTATCCTTGGCATCTACATAGGTGTCACCATCTTCAAGTTCAAACTCTATTGTAAACTCAGTCGTTAATGGTTCTGAAGATTTAGTATTATGATTTACAGACAAATACTTGCCATTTGGCAATGCTTTATGAAGTGCTGTGTCTACAGCTTTAGCATACTCAATTAAATCCGGATCTGTTACAGGGATTTTAGTAATTCTAGCCATACCAGCCAGTGACAAGGTAGAAATGTTAATAGTATTTTTTTCAGCATCTTCATAAATTGACATTGACAAAGGCGTTATCAAACCTATACTTGGATATTTTTTCATAAGTTTTGAAACCATCTTAGCATTAGTAAAAATTGCCAGGTTGTAATTTTTATGATGCACTTTGCCATATCTTTTTGAAAAAATTGAATTCATATCATTATTGACATCAACAACTACACCACTGGCATTAAAAGCTTTTTCAATACTCTTGGCATTGATCACACCCTTTGAGTTGTCAACACTAAATATTTGAATATTTTGAGTTTCCGCTGCACAAACACTTGCCCCTAGTACTAAAAACGCACCTATAAAGATCTTTAAAATCTTTTTCATTATTATCCTTTAAATTAGTATGATTGTATTTTACTATATATATT
>JAGGRU010000178.1 GCA_021159425.1 Sulfurovum sp. | reverse complement strand
CTTTGGTTTTGACCACCGCTTAATTCGCTTGGCATACTGGACAACTTGTCACCTATATCAAGATAATCCATTATCTCTTTTACTCTTGGTTTTACAACTTTAGGACTTTCTCCATTTTGATAGGGAAGCAGTGTGATATTTTCTTCTATATTTAAAAATGGTATCAAATAGTGCGCTTGAAAAATAAAACCGATCTTCTTTCTCCTTAATTCTCTGGCATCCTTTACTAACCATTTTTTATCATATACGATTTCATCACCTATGGTTATTTTTCCACTTGAGGGTTCCAGTACACAGGCTATCATCATTAAAAGTACCGTTTTACCGGCACCGCTTGGAGCTACAAGCGCTACAAACTCACCCTTGTTCAAAGTAAAATCTGCACCATCTATCACTAATAACTCAGAACTGCCCTTACCAAAACTTTTAACTAGGTTTTCTACTTTTATAGCTATATTACTGTTCATATCAGCCACCTATTGCTTGTGCCGCATCAGTCTTGACCACTTTAACTATTCCAAACAGTGATGCAAAAATTGAAAATAGTAGTATGACCGCAAGTAAGCCAATGGCATCACTGCTAAGTAAAAGTATTCTTTTGGGAAAAACATCAGAGATCAAGCGGGCAAAAATATTACCGGATATAAATGCCAAAATACTAAGAACTATGGTTTCCTGAATAACCATTTTAGATATGGTAGCGTTTGGAATTCCGATAAGCTTCAAAATAGAGATCTCTTTGATCTTCTCCAGGGTCATAGTATAAATGATAAGCGCTATGATCACAATAGATACAATAATAAGAATAAATGTAAATGTTCCTATCTGTTTCGATGATTTTTTTATCACCCTTTGCAGTAATAAATTTGTTTGCTCTTTTTTTGTAAATACTTTTTTATGTGTTGTTTTTTCAATATTCGCAGCAACACTTTGCGCGCTATACCCCTCTTTTATTTGTGCAATGATCGTATTGACCAAATGTGGATTACTGCCTTTAATTCCTCTTTTTTCATCACTTCTGATTCTCTCATTTGTATAGGTGAATTGTAAAACTTCCGCATCTTTTAAACTCGTGTAGATAAGATAATCCCCACTGTTGGAGACTGTATTTTCAGTAATGCCAACCACCTTGAATCTATCTCGTCCAAGCTTAATATACTCACCTAA
>JAGGRU010000219.1 GCA_021159425.1 Sulfurovum sp. | reverse complement strand
ATGGCTGAGTACTTTAGAGATGAGATGGGTCTTGATGTATTGATGTTTATCGATAACATCTTTAGATTTGCTCAATCAGGTTCAGAGATGTCTGCACTTCTTGGTCGTATCCCTTCAGCGGTTGGTTATCAGCCAACATTATCATCTGAAATGGGTAAACTTCAAGAGAGAATTACATCTACAACAAAAGGTTCTATTACTTCTGTACAAGCAGTATATGTACCTGCGGATGACTTGACTGACCCGGCACCGGCATCTGTATTTGCTCACTTGGATGCAACAACGGTTCTTAACAGATCGATTGCTGAAAAAGGTATTTACCCTGCGGTTGATCCATTGGATTCAACTTCAAGAATGCTTTCTCCACACATTGTTGGAGAAGAGCACTATGACCTGGCTCGTGGTATTCAGCAAATTCTTCAAAAGTATAAAGACCTTCAGGATATCATTGCGATCCTTGGTATGGATGAGCTTTCTGAAGATGACAAACTTGTTGTTGAAAGAGCAAGAAAGGTTGAAAAATACCTTTCTCAGCCATTCCACGTTGCTGAAGTATTTACAGGAACTCCTGGTGTGTATGTTACACTTGAAGAGACTATCGAAGGATTTAAAGGTCTTCTCGAAGGTAAATATGACGATATGAACGAAGCTGCATTCTATATGGTTGGTAATATTGCTGAAGCTATCGCTAAAAACGATAAGATCAACGCTAAATAGTCTATCGTATAAAGGATAATTATGGAACTTATGAAGCTGGAAATAGTCACACCGGATGGTATGATCTTTGATGCTGACGTAAAACAGGTAACACTGCCAGGGTCTGAGGGTGAATTTGGTGTTTTAGCCAATCACGCTACTTTGGTATCGTTACTCGATACAGGTGTGATCGTTATCGAAAAATCGGACGGGGGTGAACTGGCAGTTGCTATTAACTCCGGGTATGTGAAAGTCGAAGAAGAAAAAACCACTTGTATCGTTGATGGTGCAGTCGCTCTCTCTGGTGATGACAGTGATCTTGCTAAAGCACTTGACGCAGCTAAAACGTTGCTCAAGAGTACAGAAGCCTCTAATGCAGCTATTGCAGCAGCGGTATCTAAAGTAGAGCATATCGGAAAGTCTCTCTAAATTGGGGTCTCTCCTAGATTATTTCATAGACAGCAGTGCAATTACTATTTTTGTACTGCT
>JAGGRU010000136.1 GCA_021159425.1 Sulfurovum sp. | reverse complement strand
GATATCCGTAAAGGAATGCAGTTAGAGTGTATCAACTGTCTTGAGTGTGTGGATGCCTGTACGACCGTTATGGGTGCATTGGGTAAACCAAGTTTGGTACGCTGGTCAAGTGAAAAAGAGACACTGAGACATGAGGGGAAAACAAACTATTTCAGACCAAAGATCATTGCTTACTTTACTGTATTATTGATCGTTCTGATAGCACTTTTTGCAATGGGCAGCACAAAAGAACATATGCTTCTTAATGTGAATAAAACAACAAGACTCTATAAAGTGCTTGACAATGGTGTGGTGCAGAATGATTATCTGTTTCTGTTCCAAAATACAGACAGTAAAAAACACACCTATTATTTTGAAATAGTGGATAACGATAAAATTAAAATTATCAGACCAAAAGAGTCATTCTCTATTGCTGCAGGGAAGAAAAGAAAGAAAGTGGTTGTCTTGCAAACCAAAGAGAAGTTGGCCGATGATGCAAGAAAAGATGTACCGATCCCTGTGACAATTAGGGCATATGCATTAGATGATAAAGAGAAGATAGTGGTAGATAGACATACAGTATTTGTTTATCCTCGTTCAGATCTACTTAAAAAGTAAGGGAGTATACATAGTGAGTAACAAAAAAGTATTGGTACTTGGTGGTGGGTTTGCCGGTGTAGAAGCAGCGATCTATCTTAGAAAACAAGAGCTTGATGTAACACTGGTAAGTGATAGAGACTATTTTTACATCTATCCTACCTCTATCTGGATACCTACAGGTGAGGTCACAAAAGAGGATGTATCTGTACCTTTGGATAAGCTGGCTTTTGCACATGGGTTTAAGGTGATCGTTGATCCGATAACAAAAATAGAAGCGAAAGCCAAAAAGATTACTTTGGAGAGTGGTCGTATCTTAGATGAATATGACTACATCGTTGTGGCACTTGGGCAAGGTAAGATACAGTTGAGTGGCATGGAGCATACTCTTTCCATCTGTGGGAAACCGGAAGAGGCTACGGAACTTTATGAGCGTTTAGATGCACTGATGCTCAAAGGTTCCGGAAAGATCGCTATGGGCTTTGGTGGTAATGCCAAAGATCCGTCAGCTGTACGTGGCGGTCCTGCCTTTGAAGTCCTTTTTAATGTAGATACCTATCTGAAAAGAAAAGGGATACGTGATAACTTTGAACTGACTTTCTTTGCCCCTATGCA
>JAGGRU010000224.1 GCA_021159425.1 Sulfurovum sp. | reverse complement strand
CAGGATTTTATATGTCTCTACTTGGTACTCCTTCTGCGAAAAAAGTAGCTAAAGCCTGGAAGCAATCTATGAAAGATGTATTGAAAGTTAAAAAACAGAGTGATATTCCAGAGTTAAATAAATATCAATGTGGAACCTATAAGATGCACTCTTTAAAAGAAGCAAAAGAGATCGCTCAGACAGTTTTAGACAAAGGTATTGGTATTATGAATAATGAAGATCTGAAACTCTCTAAGAAAATACTCAAGGGACTTTAATATGTTGATCTGGATCCCTGTAGATGGAAATGATGCAAAAGCTTCAAAGGTAGTTCAACAATATGAAGCAAAACAGTGGGCACTGGTAGATTTTGATGAAGGTGAAGTAAAGACAGTTCGTTTTTTTGAGACTCGTGAAGCATCTGATGAAGCCTGGGTTGATTTTGTGATACTGATCAATAAATATGAGAACTATATGGACTTTATGAATGAGGGGATGATGGTACTTTGTGTAAGAGAAGAAGAGACCATTGAAGAGATTATCGAAGCTTTTAAATTTAAAGAGTTAGATGAGATTGGTTTGTAGGGTGTTGTCTCCTGACAACACCAATAGTTTTAGTTTGGTCCATGGTGTTGTGGGGGCACAACACCCTACGGTGAAACTATATGTATAATGAAGATCTACGAGATCAAAAAGAGATAGTTCTTTGTGAAGACGGAACAAATACTCTCTATTCTAAAGAGTTTGATGAGCCTTACCACTCTACTAAAGATGGGGCTTTACATGAAAGTTTAGAAAAATATGTAAAGCCCTCTTTGGCTCTTAAAAAAGAAAAAGAACAACTTACTATTCTAGATATCTGCTTTGGGTTAGGCTATAACACTTTTGCGACACTCTATTATATAAAAAAACAAAAACTCTCTACAAAAGTACATATACTCTCTCCTGAATTTGATGAAGGGCTTATGCGCTCTCTGGATACATTTGATTATCCACCGGAATTCGAAAATATCAAACATATTATAAAAGCTATCAGTCAAGACTTATATTATGAAGATGAACAGTTTAAAATAAAGATCTTACTTGGTGATGCAAGAAAAGCTATTAGGGGTCTGACCCCACTCAAAGAGAAGATAGATATTGTCTATCAGGATGCTTTCAGTCCTGCTCATAATCCATTACTTTGGACCACAGAATATTTTAAAGATGTTAGAGCC
>JAGGRU010000243.1 GCA_021159425.1 Sulfurovum sp. | reverse complement strand
GTCATCAATAATGTCTGAATATGTGAACCATCGACATCGGCATCGGTCATGATGATGATCTTGTGGTATCTGAGTTTCTCTTCATTGAACTCGTCACCAATTCCGCAACCAAGAGCAGTGATCATATTTTTGATCTCATCAGATTTCAGAATTTTTTCCAAACGTGCTTTTTCAACGTTCAGGATCTTACCTTTGAGTGGTAAGATCGCCTGGAATACTCTGTCGCGTCCCTGTTTTGCAGAACCTCCCGCTGAGTCCCCTTCCACCAGATAAATTTCTGAAATTTCAGGGTCTTTACTTTGACAGTCCGCAAGCTTACCGGGAAGTGTTCCGATGCTCATGGAGTCCTTACGTTTGACAAGATCTTTTGCTCTTTTTGCTGCATCTCTACCTCTGGCTGCAAGCAGTACCTGACCCATAATGGCTTTGGCTTCTATGGGGTTCTCTTCGAGGTACTTGTTAAAGTTTTCAGTGAAGAACCTTTGTACTAAAGGACGCACATAAGAAGAACCCAGTTTCCCTTTGGTCTGTCCTTCAAATTGTGGCTCAGGTACACGTACGGAGACAATGACTATGAGACCCTCTTTACAGTCATCTCCGGTAATTTTGGTACCTTTCTCTTTGGCATTCGCATTTTTAGAGATGTAGCTTGCCATACAGCGTGTCAGCCCTGCTCTAAAACCTGCTTCATGCGTACCGCCATCAGCTGTTTTGATGTTATTGACAAAAGAGAGTGACTTCTCAGAGTCTGCATCGCAGTACATAAGAGCGATATCTATTTCAATATCATCTGCTTGCCCTTGGAAAAATTGCGCAGAGGAGATAACCTCTTTTGTATTCATATCTTCAACAAATTGTTTGATCCCTCCCTCGAAATGGAAAAGCTCTTTGGTTCCGTCTCTTTCATCTTTGAAATCAATGGTGATCTTAGGGTTGAGGTAAGCCAATTCCTTAAACCGTTTCATCAAGATCTCTTTTTGGAAAGTAGTACCCTCCGTAAAGATACTGTCGTCAGCCCAGAATTCTATCTTGGTACCTTTTTTGCGAGAGTTACCTGTTTCTACCAAAGGTTCCTGTGGAATCCCTTTTTTAAAGTCTTGTTCATAGCTGTGACCATCACGATTGACTGTTAGGTGTAGATCTTTGGAGAGTGCATTTACAACAGAAACACCAACCCCGTGAAGACCACCGGAAACTTTATAGGT
>JAGGRU010000369.1 GCA_021159425.1 Sulfurovum sp. | reverse complement strand
CTGAATGAAACTTTGGAAACACGGGTAAAAGATCAGGTAGAAGAGCTTGAGCGTCGATATGCCTTTATTGTCCAGCAGGCCAGACTGGCAAGTATGGGTGAGATGATCAACAACATCGCCCACCAATGGAGGCAACCTCTTAACAGAGTGAATGCAAATGTAGCGGTGATCATCAGTATCCTGGAGAGTGATAACATTGATCATAACATGATGTTGTCTGAAGCAGAATTGATAGAGAAAAATACCAAATATATGTCCGAGACCATAGAAGATTTTGCCTATTACTTCCACCCTGAAAAAGAGGCAGTACAATTCTCTCTTGAAGAGATTACCCAAAGTGTACTGGGCTTAATAAATACACGTCTTGAAAATATAGATATCAATATTATATCGAGTACCCCCGTAGAGGTCTACTCCTTTGCAAAAGAGTACCGGCAAGTACTCTTGGTCATCCTGAACAATGCCATAGACAACTTTGAGTCCAAAGCCATAGATAGCCCAAAGATCGATATAGTTATTAAAGAGGAAGAGGAGAAAGCATATCTTTCCATCTGCGATAATGGGGGTGGCATAGAAGAGAAAGATATAGGTCGTATATTTGACCCCTACTATACCACCAAGTTTGCCGAAGAAGGTACCGGTCTGGGGCTTTATGTGGCAAAAATGCTTATAGAGAGCAGTATGCAGGGAAAATTAAACGCAACAAATAAAAATAGTGGTGCCTGTTTTGAGATAATAATTCCACCCTCCACAAGGATAGAGATAAATGAATAATTTAACACTGCTTTACGCAGAAGATGATGCCCAGAGCAGAAGGAGTTATACTTTTGTTTTAGAGAAATACTTTTCTAAAGTGTACACTGCAGAAAATGGACGGGAAGCACTGGATATCTATCATGAAAAAAGCCCGGATATGTTGCTTCTTGATGTCAGTATGCCCTTTATAAATGGATTGGAAGTGGCAAAAATGGTACGTAAAAACAACAAAGAGATACCCATAATCATCCTGACTGCTCATTCTGACAAGGAAAAACTTCTTGAAGCAATTCCTCTAGGTCTTTCCCAGTACCTTCTGAAGCCAATAGACAGAAGGGAATTGAGAGACGTTGTATTGAAGTTTACACAAAAACTTCAAAATCGAGATATACTTTTTCTTAAAAAAAATCTTTCATGGAAGAAAATAAATAGTGACTTATGCTATGAAGAGAAGCCTGTCAA
>JAGGRU010000104.1 GCA_021159425.1 Sulfurovum sp. | reverse complement strand
GGTACATGTAACTATATGCTTACCAAGATGATAAACGAAGGTGCACAGTATGATGCCATCTTAAAAGAAGCACAAGAGTTAGGTTATGCAGAAGCAGACCCGACTTTCGATGTAGGTGGTTTTGATGCTTCACACAAGTTGCTCATTTTGGCAAGTATTGCGTATGGTATAGATGCAAAGCCCGAAGACATTCTTATAGAAGGTATAGAAAATATTACCCAAACAGATGTGTTCTTTGCTAAAGAGTTTGGTTATGAGATAAAACTTCTTGGTATTGCCAAAAAAGTAGGAGAGGGTGTAGAGTTACGCGTCCATGCAACCATGATCCCTCAAGAGAGTATGATAGCAAAAGTAGATGGTGTGATGAATGCCGTGACTGTTGTGGGTGACCGTGTCGGGGAGACCATGTATTACGGACCTGGTGCAGGTGGTGATGCTACTGCTTCAGCTGTTATCGCAGATATTGTTGATATTGTTCGTGGAAATCATGGTCCGATGCTTGGATATAAAAAAGGTTTAGAAAAGGGTTTAAAGTTATTAAGTTCAGATGATATAGTCACTCAGTACTATCTTAGACTAAAAGTAGATGATCAAAGTGGTGTTCTAGCTAAGATCACATCTACACTTGGTAATTTTGGTATCTCTATAGAAGCGATGCTTCAAAAACCGATAGAAAATGAAGAGAGAGCAAAACTTCTTTTTACAACACACCATTGTAAAGAGAGTAAAATGCAAGAGGCTATTGCAGCATTACGTACACTTGATATGGTTCATGGTGATATTGCTATGATGAGAATTGAAAAGTAAGGAGTTACTATGGCAAAAGATCACTATTTTGATATAACGGCGAAGCTCGACATGATGGAGCTTAAAAATGCACTTGTGATGGCAGAGAAAGAAGTGGCTACACGTTTTGACTTTAAAGGGTTAAAGGCAGATTTTAATTTGAATGAAGATGCTAAGACCTTGACTTTGAGTTCTTCTTCCGATTCAAAGATAGATGCATTGAAAGATATTTTGATCTCTAAATTGATCAAAAGAGGTATTGCAGGGAAAGCACTTGAAGAGGTGAAAACTGAAGGTATTTCCGGTGGAAATACGAAAGTAATTTACCGTATTGTTGATACTATCGACAAAGATGAAGCGAAACAGATCGTGAAAGCGATCAAAGCTTTGAAAGTGAAAGTGACTCCTTCTATTCAGGGGGATGAGGTTCGTGT
>JAGGRU010000091.1 GCA_021159425.1 Sulfurovum sp. | reverse complement strand
TTTACTGGGATACTTCAAATATTCAGATTTTTTCATTATTAATATCAACAGGGCTTTTGGTGAACAGATCCCACTCCTGAATCTTGCGCTGCCTCTTGCTATCTCTTTCTACACTTTTCAGCAAATTGCCTACCTTGTAGACAGTTACAGAAATGAGACCAAAGAGTATGACTTTCTTAACTATGCTGTCTTTGTTACATTTTTCCCTCAGTTGATCGCCGGTCCGATCGTGCACCATGCAGAGATGATGCCACAGTTTGCACAGTTAAAGAACAAGATTAAAAATTATCATAACATCGCACTTGGTCTCTTTATTTTTTCGATGGGACTGTTCAAAAAAGTCATCATCGCCGATTCTTTTGCCATATGGGCAACAAAAGGTTTTGATATAGCCACAGAACTCAATATGCTTGAAGCGTGGGCAACTTCACTAAGCTATACCTTCCAGCTTTATTTTGATTTTTCCGGATACACTGACATGGCTATCGGAATCGCACTGCTTTTTAACATCAAGATCCCTATGAACTTCTTTTCACCCTACAAAGCAACAAGCATACAAGACTTTTGGAGGAGATGGCATATTACACTCTCAAGATTTTTGAGAGATTACCTTTATATCCCTCTTGGGGGCAACAGAAAAGGGGAAATGCGAACCTATACCAACCTTTTTGCAACATTCCTGTTGGGAGGTATCTGGCATGGGGCAGGATGGACATTTGTACTCTGGGGTGCACTTCATGGCATGGCTATAGTCATTCATCGTGCATGGCAGAAACTTGGATTTAGAATGAATATCGTACTAGCGTGGTTCATTACTTTTAACTTTATCAATATCACATGGGTCTTTTTCCGTGCTACAAATTTTGAATCTGCCGTTAAAGTACTCCATGGAATGTTTATGGGACCATTGATCCTTCCCTCTTCAATTTCAAAATACTTTGAATCCATTAGTGATCTCGGTATCAAATTAGGACAGTGGTCGAAGCTCTATCAGAATGACACCTATTTGGGTCTGTGGCTTATCGCTGCATTTGTTATTATCCTGCTTCTTTCAAACTCTATGCAAATGATGAAGAAATTCAAAACAAATTTCTTCTATATGGGCCTTACAGTCATCTTTTTCCTATCAATCTTTATGCTTTACAGAAAAAGTGAATTTATATACTTTAATTTTTAAAAGGATGCGTTAAATGTTAAATCCCAAAAATTACCTTAAAATACT
>JAGGRU010000376.1 GCA_021159425.1 Sulfurovum sp. | reverse complement strand
CAGACGGCAGGAGATCGCACGCTTTGGACTCAAAGCTGTATTGGCAGGAACACTGTCGAACTTTATGAGCGCTACCATGGTTGGAGTTTTTCTGAGTTTGAGTAGCACGACGTTATAATATCAAAAAGGAGTAGCATATGACAGATTTGAAGAATACTGCCAGAGAAGCGATAAGCTTGATGGATTTGACAACGCTGAATGATGATGATACCGATGCCATAGTAATCGATCTTTGCCATCAGGCACATAGTCCGGCAGGAGATACAGCAGCAGTATGTATTTACCCCCGTTTTATTCCTGCTGCACGCAAGGCCTTGAAAGAACAAGGCACAGAAAAGATCATGATCGCAACAGTGACCAATTTCCCTCATGGACATGATGATGTAGGCAATGCTGTTTCTGAAACAGAAGAAGCAGTGGCATTGGGGGCAGATGAAGTAGATGTGGTTTTTCCCTATAAAGCTTTGATCTCTGGAAATGAAAAAGTCGGTTATGAATTGGTGAAAGCCTGTAAAGAAGCTTCTGGAGATATTTTACTCAAAGTCATCATTGAATCTGGGGAGCTTAAAGACCCGACACTCATTAAAAAAGCTTCTGAGATCTGTATCGATGCCGGGGCTGATTTTATTAAGACTTCAACAGGAAAAGTGCCTGTCAATGCCACGCTTGAAGCCGCGGAGATCATGTTGAAGGTAATCAGAGACAAGAATCCCAATGTAGGATTCAAAGCTGCAGGTGGTGTCAAAGATGCCCAAACAGCAAAAACCTATCTGGATCTGGCAAGAGAAATACTGGGTGATGACTGGGTTAGTTCAAAGCATTTCCGTTTTGGTGCTTCCAGTCTGCTCGGCAATCTATTGGCAGAACTGAACTTGGGTGAAACCTCAAATAAGGAGGGGTATTAACATGAAAAGAACGATTATTTTACTAATGGATTCATTTGGTGTTGGAGGGGCAGATGATGCCTGCAAATTTTCTGACATCACACCGGAGGGCAGACCATTTAATGATGATGGCTCCAATACTCTATGTAACATAGCAGCATTTTGTGATGCCGGCAAGGCAGAAAATGGAAGAAGCGGTCCACTGAAGATCCCAAATTTGAATAGGCTTGGTCTCGGTTTGGCTGCAAAAGAGAGTTGGGGTGGCTGCTACCCAAAAGGATTGGATGATAATATAGTCCCGACCGGGGCGTATGGATTTGCCTCAGAAGTCTCTACAGGCAAAGATAC
>JAGGRU010000379.1 GCA_021159425.1 Sulfurovum sp. | reverse complement strand
TCTCTTAGTGGTGGGGCTAGAGGGAGGGTCATACCCAGCTCCATTCCGAACCTGGAAGTCAAGCCTCCCATCGCCGATAATACTGCAGGCTACGTCTGTGGGAATGTAGGTCGCTGCCACTTTGAGTTTATATAACAACACTTCACTCTTAACAACAATCATACACTTTTTTATCATAACAACATTTCATTAGGCAGCAATAGCTCTGTCTTTTTATTCATCTTCCTCTTGACGGTCGATGAATCGACCCTACGTGGGCTTCAAGCATAATGTTATTTCTTGTAGGGTCGGTTTACCGACCATTTATTTGTATCTGATTTCAATGAATAATGAATTATCAATAGAAATTTTATCATCCGTTAACTTCCATGCTTTATAATATTCTTA
The DNA here is from genome assembly GCA_021159425.1 of Sulfurovum sp. Taxonomy (GTDB): domain Bacteria; phylum Campylobacterota; class Campylobacteria; order Campylobacterales; family Sulfurovaceae; genus Sulfurovum. Next base: position 854 of record JAGGRU010000379.1, on the reverse strand, counting down.
GAAAAGGTAACCAACCTTTCAAGAGATTTTGTTTTACTCCTTGTCCAAAATTTGTAAAGCTTCCTTGTTTTTCTCTTGATCTTCCCCTTGGTTATCTTTTATAGAAGAGCCTGTTTATATCTCCCCTGATATTTTTTCCTTGTTTTGGCTCTTCACTTTTTAAAAACCTTCTCATACTTACTTTACGATAAAATACGATTAATTAATTATTCAGGAATTAACATGATTGTAGATACACATTGTCATTTGGATGATGAACGATATTATAATGATTTGGATGAAGTTTTAAAAAATGCAAAGCATCAGGGTGTGGAAAAATTTATTATACCTGGGGCAGATCCAAAGAGTTTAAAAAGAGCAGTTGAGATATCTGAACAAAATGATAATGTTTATTTTGCAGTTGGTGTACACCCTTATGATGCTGAAAATTATGATAAAAAATATCTTGAAACATTTGTTACTCATCCTAAATGTGTAGCCATAGGTGAGTGTGGGCTGGATTATTTTAGATTACCTGATAAGCAGGAAGAGATAGAAGCAGAGAAGAAGTTACAAAAAGAGATCTTTATAGATCAGATACTATGGGCTAAAGCGTTGAAAAAACCTTTGATCGTGCATATACGGGATTCAAGTGCTGATTGTCTTGAATTACTTGAGGAATATGCAGGAGAAGAGGGAGGTGTTTTACACTGTTATAATGCCGATGAATCACTTCTTAAACTTGCAAATAGAAATTTCTATTATGGAATAGGGGGAGTTCTTACGTTTAAAAATGCACGTAAACTTATAAATGTTTATCCTAAAATACCACAGGACAAACTACTCATTGAAACTGATGCGCCATATTTGACCCC
>JAGGRU010000344.1 GCA_021159425.1 Sulfurovum sp. | reverse complement strand
CCGGGTATGATCAAAGCTATTTTTGATGAACTCAAAAAAGAGAAAATGAAAAATCATTTTACGATCGGTATTCATGATGATGTAACAGGTACTTCACTGGTCTGGGATGATACTTTTGTCATACCTGACGAGAAGATATTTCAGGCTATTTTCTTTGGACTCGGCTCAGATGGAACGGTTGGAGCCAATAAAAACTCCATCAAGATCATTGGAAGCCAGACCGATCACTATGCCCAGGGTTATTTTGTCTATGACTCGAAAAAGTCAGGCTCTATGACCACCTCGCATCTTCGTTTTGGTCCGGAGCCCATTCACTCAACCTATCTGATAGAAAAAGCTGATTTTGTAGCCTGTCATCAATCTGTCTTTATGGAGAAATTTGACATTTTACAGCATGCTAAAAAAGGTGCGATATTTTTACTTAACTCACCCTTTGATAAAGAACACGTTTGGAGACGTATGCCACGGGTGATACAGGAAGAGATCATTGAAAAAGAGATCCGGTTTTATGTGATCGATGCCTACAAAGTGGCAAAAGAGTCTAAGATGGGTCGACGTATCAATACAGTGATGCAGACTTGTTTCTTTTCCATTTCAGGTGTCTTACCTCAGGCTGAAGCGATCAGGCATATTAAGGAGTCTATTCAAAAAACCTATGGTAAAAAAAGTGACGAGATCGTTCAGTTGAATTTTACTGCAGTTGATAATACACTTGCACATCTTTATGAAGTCGATATCCCAAAAACAGCAGAGAGCAGACTTCCTCTGGAGCGATCCATAAAAGGAAAAGTGAGTGAATTTGTTGCCAATGTTACCGCTCATCTCATAGAGGGCAGGGGTGATGAGCTGCCTGTGAGTAGTATACCAGCGGATGGTACCTGGCCAAGTGGCACAACACAGTATGAAAAACGTAATATAGCGCAGGAGATACCGGTCTGGGATCCTGAAGCCTGTATTCAATGTAATAAATGTGTATTGGTCTGTCCTCATGCTGTTATCCGTTCTAAAGTAGTAGAGGAGGGTGAGCTTGGCGATGCTTCCGATATCTTTAAAAGTATAAAAGCAAAAGGTAAAAATTTCAGTGAAAGTGAAAATTTCACCATTCAGGTTTCAGTAGAAGATTGTACCGGATGCTCTTTATGTGTCGAGGTATGTCCGGGTAAAAACAAAACCAATCCGGATCTAAAAGCCATTAACATGACGCCGAAATTTCCGTTGCTTGAGGAGGGGATTGAAAACTGGGATTATTTTTTATCTTTAGATGAATACGAC
>JAGGRU010000368.1 GCA_021159425.1 Sulfurovum sp. | reverse complement strand
TCTTTTACCCGGTCACGTACATGTGCAAAAGCAATCAGGATGCCCTGTTTTTTTAGACTGACCTGCAACTCCAGTAACCTTTCAACCGCTGTTGAATCCATTATATTTATCGTTGCAGCATCTATTAAAACCCAGTGTACGGGTTTCTTTTCCTTAGCTATCTGGACTTGCAGATTACTTGCAAAGTAATTGGCATTGGCAAAGAAGAGACCGGCATCAAAGCGAAAGATCAGCAAACCGTCAAATCTCTTCAGATCCGAACGACGGTAAATGTTACGGAACGCCTCTTTGCCCGGCACCTGACCGAGTACAGCAGTGGGTGGTGCACTTGCATGACGTATCAGTAGCAACAGTGCCAATACAATACCCAATCCAATACCCGCCAAAACACCGATCGCCATGACACCGAGATAGGCAACCATTCCAATACTGAATTCCAAAGGAGACTGCTTCCACAGCTCGATCAGATAACCGGGCTTAAGCAGTCCGATCATTGCATGGATAACGATAGCTGCCAGGGCGGCATGTGCCAGATTAGTGAAGAGTGGCAAGAGAAACATCAGTGTCAGTATGATCAATGCAGCATGTATGAGTGATGCCATCTGTGTTTTACCACCCGCACCCATCGATACCGAGGTTTTGGAGAGGCTTCCCACAACAACGAATCCCCCACTGAAAGCAGAACCGATATTGGCAGGTCCATGGGCTATCAGTTCCTGATTCGGGTCAACACTGCCACCTGACTTTGATGCTGCTGCTTTGGCTGCTCCGAGTGACTCAGCATAGCCGAGCAGTACGATGGCAAGTGCACCTGGGATCAGCAATTGTAACTGTTCAAAAGTGAACTGCGGCATTGCCAGTGACGGCAAGCCGGCTTTAACAGAACCGACGATATCCACACCGTTTGCGCCAAGGTCAAACACAGTTACCAACAAGATCGAGAGTACCACTGTCGTTAATGCCGAGGGCAGCTTGGGTATGAAACGATGGATCAGGAAAAGTAGAGCCAAACTTCCCAACCCGATGGCAGTGGTGATGGGTTTGGCATTTGCCAATTCAGGGAGTAGCGCCCATAACTGTTCAAAGAAATTACCATGCACCCCTTCTATACCAAACAGTTTTGGTACCTGACCGATGATAGTGACCCATATCAGTCCCTGTATGAAACCCTTCATTACCGGTGAAGGAATAAAGTTTGCGATCCAACCCATACGTGCCAGCCCCAGTACGAGAAAGATAATACCGACGATCAAAGCCAAGGCAGAGGTGATCGCTACAAA
>JAGGRU010000215.1 GCA_021159425.1 Sulfurovum sp. | reverse complement strand
AGCTGTTGTCCCATTTGGTCGGGGTGGGTGTCCATGCACCTTCCAAGCCACTGCTTATCGTATCAGTTCCCTTTCCACTACCAAAACTGCTCTTCCAACCAAAGCCCTGCTCTTCAATTCCTGCAGCCTCGGGTTCAGGTCCAACATGTGCTGCATCACCGGCACCATGACTCTTCCCAAAACTGTGCCCACCGGCTATGAGTGCTACCGTCTCTTCATCATTCATCGCCATACGGGCAAAGGTTTCACGAATGTCTTGACCTGCTGCAATGGCACTTGGTTCACCATTCGGTCCTTCTGGATTTACATAGATCAAACCCATCTGCACAGCGGCAAGAGGGTTTTCAAGCTCACGGTCACCAGAGTAGCGTTTATCATCAAGCCATTCATCCTCGGTTCCCCAGTAAATATCCTCTTCTGGTTCCCAGACGTCTTCACGCCCACCACCGAAGCCAAAGGTCTTAAACCCCATCGATTCCAGTGCGCAGTTACCTGCAAGGATCATTAGATCAGCCCAGGAAATTTTGTTGCTGTATTTCTGCTTAATAGGCCAAAGCAAGCGACGCGCTTTATCGAGGTTTACATTATCCGGCCAGCTGTTAAGAGGTGCAAAACGCTGGTTTCCGGACCCTGCACCACCACGACCATCAGCGGTACGGTAAGTACCGGCACTGTGCCATGCCATACGGATGAATAAAGGCCCATAATGACCATAATCCGCCGGCCACCAATCCTGTGAATCTCTCATCAATACATTAATGTCCTTCTTTAGAACCTTCAGGTCAAGTTTCTTGAATTCTTCAGCATAGTTGAACGCCTCACCCATCGGATTGCCCATAGAAGAGTGTTGATGAAGAACCTTGAGGTTTAATTGATTTGGCCACCAGTCCTGGTTTGATGTACCTTTATCTGCCGTATGTTTATCACTGTTCCCCATTACTGGGCATTTGCTATTATCATCCATAATCTTTGTTCCTTTCATAAAATAATAAAGTCGTAATCTATATACTCTTAATATAATAGATGCATGTGCAGTATGTGTGCAATAAAGATTTTTCTCTCGTTCCCATGCTTTGTGTGGGAACTAGGGAAAATCCCGATATTATGTAGCAAACGCACAAAACTAAATTTTTTTAAAATCATGTCTGTGCTGGGTTTGGCTGGTTTTTACTCTGTACCTTTATATGCAAAAACACCAAAAGAGATTGTAAAGTATCAGTCAACACCAAAAGATGGTAATGCATGTAAGTCATGTCTACACTTTATTGCTGAAACAAATG
>JAGGRU010000100.1 GCA_021159425.1 Sulfurovum sp. | reverse complement strand
CGTACCGTCTTTTTTGATCAAATTCATCTCATACGGTTTTTGTGAATCATTTAATTGTTCTTTTAGAAATGAATGATGATCTTTATGCACAAAATCAGATACATGTTTATTTTTCATCTCATTAAATGAATTGTATCCGTATAATTCCAAAAATACATCGTTTGCTTCGATCAGTTTTCCATCTTTAAAAATACCGATAGCATCAATAGTCGAATTAAGTAAGAGATTTAACTTTTTATTACTTCGTCTCAAGATAAGCACAATAAAGAGACCTAGCAAAAAGAGTATTAATGACACAATTAAAACCTGCCATAGTAAACTATAATCAATAACACGTTCAACTTTATTCTTTCTCCACTTTGATATGATTTCATGTTGTCTGTTTTCTGAGATCGTTTTCATAGCTTTATTGAGTATAGAGTACAAGAGTGGCTTGTTTTTATTTACAAAAAGCGTTAAATTCATCACTATATCTGTCTGTCCTGCAATTTTTATATCTTCTATCCCCATGCTAATGACAGTGTATTCAACCATATACAATGAACCTATAAAAGCATCATATTTACCGGTTTTTACGCCGAGTAATCCTGACTGAGAGGTTTCACACTCTAAAAATTCTATATCAGGATATTTTTTTACAATATCAGCAGTATAACCGGCACCGGTAATAAATGCTATTTTTTTATCTTTTATGTCATGTAAATCTAAGATATATTCATGATCCTTGGCTGTGATGATCACTAAAGGGTTTTTAATATAGGTGGCAATCGGTTTATAATTTTGATTCAGCACAGCATCTGCAGCATCACCTGAAATAACATCAACTTTTTTTATCTTTGAAAGCTCCAAAGTATCCAGCCAACTTTTTGTGATCACTTTCTCAAACTTGATGTTAAGTCTGTTTTCAATCATAGTAATATGATCAGCAATGATTCCTATGTAATTACCACTTGTATCGAAAGCTTCAAAAGGCAGCCAGTCCGGATCACCTGCATAGGTAACACTATTCTCTTGTAAATACGTTTTCTCCTCTTGTGACAGATCAATCTTTACTGCATCTCCATGTGTCAAAAACCACTTATCTTGAAGGCTTAATAGCTTATTCGTACCTATATGATTTAAAGCTTTATTTATAATGGTTACAGCTAAAGGAAACTTTTTATTGACAGCAAATGTGAGATCAAGTTTAGAATCCAAAGGCATGACCAGTTTAAGATATGGGGCACCGGATACTCTACTTGTATATAAAAGTGAGCTTCTTCCAAACATCGCATCAGATTCACC
>JAGGRU010000272.1 GCA_021159425.1 Sulfurovum sp. | reverse complement strand
CTTCTTGTTCGATAAAACCGAAACCTTTTTCACTGTTGAACCATTTTACTGTTCCATTTACTAATGTTGCCATTGTTATTCCTTTTGTTGTGTGTACACATCATTGCTGAAGTGCTGAAAATATAAAGTGGAGTGTTCTTTCGGAAGGATGATACTGTAAACTAAAGGTTAGCAATAAAAGTCAAGCCAAAGATGAAACTCTAAATCATCTTTCAATACAGAATTATATCTAAATAGTTTAATAATAGCCCATAATAAATATTAATAGAATTATTTCTTTTCTTTAGGTGCTAAAACCCATAATTCAACTTTTTCATTATCTCTGGAATCTCTACGTTTTGTTCTTCTTGATGAAGCTCTTACATCTCGTCTAAGGTGCAGTTCTTTTCTATAACGATTATTCTTTTGCAGTTCTTCTATGATGGGGTGAGTGCTTTCTTCATCAACTACTTGCGCTAGATTTGAAAATATGAGGACTATTCTCCCCTCAGGGGAAAGGTGTTCCAGTGCTTGTTCAAAAAACCGGGGAAATAGTTCCTCTTCATAATACATGGCTTTATCAATTCCCTCTTCCAAATCATGCTTTGCAAGTAACCAGGGAGGATTGAAAACGATTAAATCTGCTTTAACATCACAATTTTCAAACAGATCGCCATGAATAAGTGTCATTTTGTCTTCATATCCCAATCTCTTACTTTCTTCAGAAACTCCGATGATCGCGTTTTTATTTGTATCAATTGCTGTGATGTTTTCAAAACCATTTTGGATGAGTTGAAATGATAACACACCAGATCCTACACCCATATCTATTGCGTTAGTCTTTGGTCCATCATATTTTTTTAACCATTTATCAAATAACTTTAAATGATCAAACCTTGTGGGGAAATAGGTTCCATAATAAGGATGAAGCGTTAAATTTAAGGTTTTCACTTCAAGTCCCTTTTGATACCACTGCCAAGAGCTGTTCATCCCCTGAACGTCAGGAAAAGATACATAAAATTCTGATACATCAGGATATAACAATTCCAACCAGGCAAAATCAGGAGATTTTTTAACCATGAGTTTATTGTCTTTTACTTTCAGTAACAGTCTGTGTGAAGCTTTTCTGAATGCAGCACGATAATCGCGTTGTCCTTGAAAACTTTTGTCCTTATGTTTAAGTAAAAGGTTTCTTCTTAGTTCATTTAAAACTTGTAAACCATTGCTGTAAAATTCTTCAACAAGAACATATTTTCCTGCAATCATTTCGACAACAGTCGCTTTTGTATCCATTTTACGATAGAAGC
>JAGGRU010000377.1 GCA_021159425.1 Sulfurovum sp. | reverse complement strand
ACACTTTCAGACAGACATGCAACAGGTTCTTCCATCATGCCACAAAAGAAAAATCCGGATATTCCTGAACTTTTACGTGGTAAAACAGGTAGAGTAAACGGTAACTTGGTTGCACTTCTTACTGTAATGAAAGGTTTGCCACTTGCCTATAACAAAGATATGCAGGAAGACAAAGAGGGTGTTTTTGACTCAGTGAGAACAGCACTTCTTTCACTACAGGTACTCAATGAGATGATCGCTGATATGACAGTAAATGTAGAGCAGATGGAAAAGGCATGTATGGTAGGGCATCTTTCTGCAACAGACTTGGCAGACTACCTCGTAAAAGAGGCTAATTTACCGTTCCGTGATGCGTATCATATCACCGGTAATGCTGTAAACTTGGCTGAAGAGAAAGGGCTTGATATATCAGAGCTTTCTTTGAAAGATCTACAAAGTATAGATGACCGTATAGGTGAGGGTGTAGTAGAACTTCTTGATAACCGTGCATCTATGAATGCCCGTATCTCTGAGGGTGGTACAGCTACGGTTAGGACTTTGGAGCAGGTGGAAAGTTTGAAGAAGTGGTTGGAGAAGCAGCAATAGTATTAATATAGGGTATTAAGTTTAATGGTGCGTTGGTACCCCAAGGGCACTTCCTTTGGGCGCCACGCACCCTGCAGATATTGTAATAATTAAAGCTTAATCGCACCCACCGCCACAACTTGTAGCTGAAAAGTCTGTAGTGTTCTGAGCTTCTTGTTTTTTTGTAAAAACTATTTGTGTCAATCCATTAGGTAATTCCTGCTCCGCATGATCAAATTCATCTTCGATCTTTGGAAATAGTCCCGTAGGTGCACAATGATTTAACATGATCAACTGCTCGTCATCTTTTAGTACTGCTAGACCAGCCATGGCATTTACCATTGGGTGTCCACCTTTGGAAGTATCAAACTGATAGGTTGTGATCGTCCCGATCGTTCCTTTTTTGAATTCAACGGTAGCATTTTCAATATTTACAATAGAGCTATTTTCAATATTCATATAAATATGTCCTTTTTTATTTTTTGGTATTTTAGCGTAGTCAACTCTTTTTTAAAATGATATAAGTCAATTACTATTGACATTACTTACAGAGAATCATACATGCACCCCATAGATTAATTTATTTTATACTATAATATTAGTTATATCAAACAATAGGAATAAAAATGAATGTAATGCATCCAGGATTTGTACACTTTGTCGTTGCTTTGCCTCTTGTGGCTCTTTTTTCTCAATTTACCTATATGGTAACTAAAGACAAAGCCTACTC
>JAGGRU010000082.1 GCA_021159425.1 Sulfurovum sp. | reverse complement strand
GATAGTAGCGCAGGGTTTCCAGAACTTGATCCATCAACTTAAAACCGGGATTTGTGGTGATGTCCCTATATAGTTGATAAATGCTACCGACTTGAATTATGATTGCCACAGTCAATTTAATTTTCAAGCTGGAGGCAAACTATGAGAGGACTTGAGCAATATTTCTGCCCCAATGAGCAATGCAAGGATCATGGCCTACGCAGTCAGGGCAATATTGCAGTTCGTGGCAAGTATGGAAAGGATAAAAACCGTGAGTTGCTTTACTGCCGCACGTGTGGCCAGCGCACTGTTTGGTTTACATTTGTCGGCTGAAACGATACAACAAATAATCCACCACGCGGCTGAAGGCGTTGGTGTTCGAGCCACCGCACGTCTACTGGGTCTGGACAAGGACACGGTCAACCGGGTGATTTTGCGAGCGGGTGAGCATTGCGCCCATGTGCTCTCCGGCCTACTTATTTCATTGAAACTGACCGAGGTGCAACTTGACGAATTATGGACCTTTATAAAAAAAAGAAAAGTTCTGGCAGTGCCGAAGACCTCGAACATCAATACGGACAGACATGGATCTGGACAGCTATAGATGCCCCCACTCGTTTGCTGATTACATTTTGGGTTGGGGGGCGCGGATTGGACGACGCCAGGCGGATGCTGAAAGATTTGACTGACCGAATTCAAGGTAAGCCGTTGTTTGTATCAGATGAACTGCCCCATTACGGCACGGTTCTGGGCGAGCTGTTTCACAAACTGGTCCCACAAGAACCGACCGGTAAGCCTGGACGTCCCCGAAAACCGGAGCAGGTCATTGATGCTGATCTGGATTACGCAACGGTTCATAAAACTCGCCAAGGTGCGCAGGTGGTCAAGGTCGAACGAAAAGTGGTTCATGGGAGTGAGCAGAACATTCTCACACGTTTGGAGCAGTCACCAAGTCATATAATCAATACCGCATATGTCGAACGTTCCAATCTGGACTGGCGGCTTTGGGACGCTCATTTGGCGCGCAAGGCACCGACAGTTGCACGCTCGATGAGATGGCTGAAGGCCAAATTTGCTATCTGCGTGGTCTGCTACAATTTGATCCGGCCCCACGAAACGCTTAGTCGCGGAGCGGATCGAGTCTTCCGACCTAAGACCCCGGCTATGGCGGCAAGTGTGACAGATCATCCGTGGACGTTTTCCGAATTACTGGCATATCCAGCATTATGTCAATGAAATGGGGACATTACCCAAGATTGAAAATGACTTTTTATTGCATTCATGACATCTCCTCCCATTTTTCTATGATTATCCTATAT
>JAGGRU010000196.1 GCA_021159425.1 Sulfurovum sp. | reverse complement strand
TTGGAAGAAGCAGCACTCTATCTGATCCTGGATCTGTTTGCAGATGCCGATAAACTGCCTGCTGATGTCAAAGAGTATCTTGCAAGTTTTAAATCTTCAACAACTAAGACCATTAAAGAGAAGGTCATGAAAGATGTGACTGAAACTGTCATAAATGAAGAGACAGGTGAAAGTAAAGAAGTGACTAAAAAAGTACCTGAAATGGTAGAAAAAGAGATCACTGTTGAGTCTAACGGCTTGGTTGAACTTCTTGGTAAAGAGAGTGATGCATTTGCCGCAGCATTTGAAAAAATGATGAAAAAGAAAGAGAGTTTCTCACTTATTGTGGGTGAAGACCTCTATTTCCATGAAAAAGCAGAAAATATTGCAAAACTGATCGCATTGATCGAAGAGACATCTTCTATTTCAGTAGCGATGATCCCACCTAAGACAAACTCTTTAGGTGTAGCACTTATTTGTGATCTTGATGAGGTAGCGACAGGATCCACTGTAGGGTATAATGAAAATGGTGACTTCAGACTTTCAGCACTAGGTGATGGTGATCTTGATATGCCGGCAATGAACCAGCAAGAGGGTACATTGACAAATATGCATAAAAGAGTCACTCCTACGAATGCTGCTTTGGAGTACAAAGGGTATGAGCTTAACGATATTATGAAAGTGTTAGTTGATGCACCAAGAGAGACTATTGGCTGGACAGTAAAACTTCCCGTTTCTAAAGGTTTCAAAGCTCTAGAGTTCGACAGCTTGCCAAACGGATACCTTAACGATGGTACTGAAAACAGAGGTTATGAACTTGTAACAAAGAAAAGAAAAGCGAAAGAGATCAAAGTGGATAAGATCGATGAATCTCTTACACTTGATGGAGAGATCGTTTACAGATGTAATCCGCAAAGACAATTCAATGACTTCTCTGACAAAGCACATGAGATCTTTGAAACTTTTGGTCTTTATGCAAGTACAGCCAAAGCAGAAGCACTGGGTTCTAAAGTAGAGATCGTATTTGAGAACAGAAGCATTACAGTTGATGTGATTGCAGATGAAAGAATGGAAGGTGACATTGTCGCTCTTTCTGACTTCAAAAGTGCTCAAGATGTGTATGCTCTCTTTGGTGAGTCCAGATACAAAACAGTAACAATGAGAAAGGTGTAATATGGAAACAACACTCGTACAAAATTTACCAGAAGTTACAGCAGCAGGTGTAATTATAAAGGCCGTTATTATTTTGGCCGTTATCTCTGCTATTGCCGGTTTTGGTACATTTATTGAAAGAAAAGTACTTGCATTTATGCAAAGAAGATTAGGACCTATGCACGTAGG
>JAGGRU010000084.1 GCA_021159425.1 Sulfurovum sp. | reverse complement strand
AGAGAGTATGCAGGCTGTTAAAGATGGGATGCTTTTGGACTACTGCTAGACTGTGCGACAAAAAATAAAAAAGATCCAAACAAGAATAGACCAAGACCCCAGACTTCAAAAGGCAGTGGCTTCCATAAAGCCTAAAAAAACTGTTTGGGGCATTTTGGGGATCATTCTTTTTTTCTTTCTTCCTGAGCTTATTACGTACTTATGGCAGGATGAACTTGTCTCCTGGTCACATGAGCATAGCATTACTGAACCTTTTGAGATGCAGCGTATGGTATATAGACAACTCGAAGAGATGTTTCGATCGGGTGTATCTTGGATTAATCTTGGTTTGGGAAGCCTGTTGCTTCTTTGGGTTTTGAAGTCAAAATAACACCATCTCAACTTGCCTTTATATGTCCATCATCTTTAACAAGTTTAATTTACGTAGGGTCGGTTTACCGACCAATAACTTGGATGTATGTGTATATTTTTCTGGTCGGTAAACCGACCCTACGATGTAGAAATATAATTTTATATTTAAACCTATTTTTTACCTAAACTCTGCTATATTAAAACCCTAAATTTTCCAAAGGTAACATATGTCAGAAGAACCAAAAAAAGTCCCTCAATTTACGCACTTACACCTCCATACAGAGTACTCACTTCTTGATGGTGCGAACAAGATCAAAGCACTGGCAAAGAAAGTAAAAGAACAGGGGATGACTTCTGTGGCGATGACCGATCATGGAAATATGTTTGGTACGATAGATTTTTATAATACAATGCGAGCCGAAGGTATCAAGCCTATTATTGGGATGGAAGCCTATGTGCATAACCAGGAAGAACTAGGCGACAAGTCTGTACGTCAGCGTTTTCACCTTTGCCTCTATGCTAAAAATGAAGTAGGTTATAAAAACTTGATGTATCTCTCTTCTCAGGCATATATTAAAGGCTTTTACTATTATCCGCGTATTAACTGGGAATTGCTTAAAAATAACTGTGAAGGGATTATCTGTTCTTCTGCCTGTTTGCAGGGTGAGGTGAATTGGAATCTGAATTTATCGGATCGAAATCTAAAGTTTGGTGCCAAAGGGTACGATGAAGCCAAACGTGTGGCTTTGAAATATAAAGAGGTCTTTGGTGATGACTTTTACCTTGAACTTATGCGTCACGGTATTGGCGATCAGTACCGTATAGATAAACAAATTATTCAAATCTCTCAAGAGACAGACATCAAGATCATCGCGACCAATGATACGCATTACACGGTACAAAAAGATGCAGATGCACATGAGGCGTTCATGTGTATCGCGATGAACAAACTTTATGATGATCCAAACCGTTTGCGTCACTCGG
>JAGGRU010000350.1 GCA_021159425.1 Sulfurovum sp. | reverse complement strand
ACACTGTCCTGTTGCAAAAAAAGTAAGAGGAATAAGTGGCTTTTATGAGAAAGTTTTTCCTTATGTTGTCTTTTTAGCGATTCCTGTTACTACATATACAGCGATCATTATGGCACAATCATCTGCAAGAGAATTGTGGCAGGCACCAACAGAAGTGATGCAAATGATCTGGGCGGCACTGATGGTCGGATCTGCGGCACTTATTTTGGTATCTGATGCATGGAGTAAAGAGACTAGAAGAGATCTGGCACTTGTTATGGCAGTGGCTACATTCTTTTCCTTCCTGATGTATATGGGTGAATATTTCTTCTCATATAAATCATCTGAAGCAGAAGCAACACTGGCATATGTGCATTCAGGTGGTTCCTATAATGTTGAATTCTGGTTTGGTATGTTCCTTGGATTTATCATTCCGTTCTTTCTCGCTATAAGTAACATGAAGAATGAAAATAAAACACTGCTTAGATTTGCAGCTATTTTGGCATTGATCGGGCTTTATCTTGTAAAAGATGTATGGCTTAAGATTCCACAAATGTTACCGTTAAGTTAAGGAGTATATGTATGACAAAATCAATGAAAAATGAACAATCTGCTTTCCAAGAAGGCAAATTTGTAGAAAGTAGAAGAACTTTTCTTAAGGGTACAGCATACTCTGTAGCAGGTGCAACACTTGCTGCCGGTGTGTTTAAAACCATAGCGGATACACCGGCTACGGCGGCAGACAGTAAATTCACGCCGACACCGGAAACACTTTCATTCTATCCACCACTGGAAGAGTGGGATAGTTTCACTGAATTAGACGGTGAGGATTGGAAAAGAGGTGGAACAGGTAGAAACGGTGTACAGAGCAAAGAGAACCCGGATGGTATCAAAGCCACTGAGTATATGCTTGTTCCTACAGCATGTTCAAACTGTGAAGCATCATGTGGTCTGACTGCATGGGTTGACCTTTCTACATACAAAGCCGGTGGACAATTGGCAGTACGTAAATATATGGGTAACCCGCTTCACTCGGGATCTCGTGGTAGAAACTGTGCGAAGGGGTATGCAGCTCAGTCACAAATGTACGATCCGGATAGAATTCCTTTCCCGCTTATGAGAGCTCCAGGTTCCAAAAGAGGTGAAGGTAAATGGGTTAGAACTACTTGGGATGAGGCTATGGCCAAGATCGGTAAGAAGATGCATGACACACTTAAATCAGGTGATGAAATGTCTCGTAAATCGATCATGTATCACGTAGGTCGTCCAAATGAAAATGGTTTCGGACACCGTGTACCACACTCAATGGGTTGTGACGGATACGATTCTCACACAAACATCTGTTCTGCAGGTGCAAGAGA
>JAGGRU010000073.1 GCA_021159425.1 Sulfurovum sp. | reverse complement strand
GAAGCAAGGTCAAGTCTTAGTGTTCCTGAAACTTGTTTTGTTGCTTTAATTTGAGCAGCACCACCAACTCTGGATACTGAAAGTCCTACGTTGATCGCCGGTCTGATACCTGAGTTAAACAGGTCAGTTTCAAGGAAGATCTGACCATCCGTAATTGAAATAACATTTGTCGGGATATATGCCGCAACATCACCCGCTTGTGTTTCAATGATAGGGAACGCAGTAATTGAACCGTTACCTAATTCATCTGAAAGTTTTGCAGCTCTCTCAAGAAGTCTTGAGTGAAGATAAAAAACATCTCCCGGGTATGCTTCACGACCTGGAGGTCTTCTAAGAATAAGTGACATCTCTCTGTATGCAACTGCATGTTTCGAAAGATCATCATAGAAGATAACTGCATGTCTGCCATTGTCTCTAAAGTACTCAGCCATTGCTACACCGGTATATGGAGAAAGATATTGAAGAGAAGCTGCATCAGAAGCACCTGCTGTTACAATAATAGTATATTCCATTGCACCATGCTCTTCGAGTTTCTTAACTGTAGCAGCAACTGTTGACTGCTTTTGACCGATCGCAACATAAATACAGATAACATCTTGACCTTTTTGGTTAATGATCGTATCGATCGCCAAAGTAGTTTTACCTGTTTGTCTGTCACCAATAATAAGCTCTCTTTGTCCTCTACCAACCGGTACAAGTGCATCAATCGCTTTAATACCTGTTTGAAGTGGCTCATGCACTGATTTTCTAGCCATGATCCCTGGTGCTTTCTCTTCGATAAATCTATGTTCAGATGTATCTATCGCACCTTTATCATCAATAGGTTCACCCAGTGCATTTACAACTCTACCTACTACAGCATCACCAACCGGTGTTTGAAGAAGTTCTCCAAGTCTCTTAACGCTCATACCTTCTTTAATTCCGGCACTAACACCAAGAACAACAATACCTACACTTGCTTCTTCAAGGTTTAATACTAATCCTTTTGTACCGTTATCAAACTCTACAACCTCACCTGCCATAACATTGTTAAGACCATATACTGTTGTAACGCCATCTGCGATACCTACTACTTTTCCTATTTCATTGATATCAACATCAATATCAAAGTTCTCAATTCTCTCTTTGATGATTGAACTTATCTCATCTGCTTGCAATTTTACTGCCACTGACTCTCCTTTACTTTTAGATAACTATAGAGATTTCTTAATGAAATCAATTAGTTGTTCCTTAACTCTCTGCTTAGAGAAGTTAACCTCAATACCCAAATCATCAACTGAAACACGCATCCCGTCAAGATCCGTTTTTTCCTGTGTCAATTTAATCTTAGAACCTGTATATTTTT
>JAGGRU010000237.1 GCA_021159425.1 Sulfurovum sp. | reverse complement strand
TACAACTCTACTACCCCTTGATCTACTTACGATCAATAATTGAGGAGCCGAAGCCGATTTCTGGCACTGACCTGACTAGGAGTCTGTCGAAATACCACCACAGAAATTTCCCAAACATGCCTCAATTGTTAAAAAAATATTTTCTATCACCAGATATATCAAATATTTCAAAATAGTCGACCAATAATCACTCTGCATCCTCAATATCATTGCTTTATGATCCTGTTATCGTATGCAACCTCTTCAGATTATAGGCTAAACATACCAGATTCCATTCTCCTTTGACCTTTTCAACCCCTCTAAGCATGAATTGTCTGAAGCCTATCACATGTTTGATCACTCCAAAGGTGGTCTCTATGGTACTTTTTCTTTTGGCATAGATCTTTTTGCCTTCTTTGGTCTGCAGTCTGTGTTTCATCTTCTCTACAGAGGTAGGATTCTTAGGTAAGGGTTCTTCTTTTTTAAATCTTTCTTCGAGTGGTTGATTATGTGCCTCTTTCCCCAATGAGATATAAGGTGTAATCTTTTGATCTTCACAGAGTTTGATATTGGCTTCACTAAAGTAACCTGTATCTGCAAGCATATCAGAGGGTTTGAGATCTGGATGTTGGCTGAACCATTGAAGTGTTGGGAATATCTCTAATTTATCATTGCTGTTTTGTGTAAGGTGTTGATGGACTATCAGTCTTGAATCATGTTCTACTGAAGCCTGTGCATTATAACACTGTTCAAACCCTCCACCTGAAGTCTTCATAATGCGGGACTCTTCATCGGTGAGGTTGATCTGGTCTTTAGGCAAGGGATCTTTACCTGGAGGTTTTGGTTTCTTGCCTCCTGTCTTTTTACCTGTGAGTTTCTCTTTCTCCTCACGCTTTTTCATCTTTTCATCATAGAGTGCTTTTTCTTTCTCATAACGTTGTGAGGCACGGGCTTCTATCTTCTCTTTGGCTTCTTTGATCACAGCGATACGGTCTTCTCTTCTTGCAATTTCATCAGGAATACTCATGCCGTCATTTTCATTATCTCTGTCTGCCTCTTTGGCTTTATTCATCAGTGTTTCCACTTCTGCTTCAAGCTGTTTTTGCAGTTTAACCGCATGTGCATAGCTCAGTGCCTTATGTTTGGAAGCATTGGCTTTTACTTTAGTTCCGTCAAGGCTAACCTTACCTACTTTAAGCAATCCCATCTCTTTGGCGATCATCAGTATCTGCACGAAGAGACTTTCAAGTTGGGGAAGGAATCGTTTACGGAAACCGGCAATAGTATCATGGTCAGGATGGGTATTGGCTGCAATATATCTGAATGCCACGGAGTCATAGGTAGCACGTTCTATTTTTCTGCTTGAAAAGGTACCTGT
>JAGGRU010000259.1 GCA_021159425.1 Sulfurovum sp. | reverse complement strand
ATCTTGGTCCCGGTCTGGAATATTTGCTGAATTTTTCGAAATCTATTTGACTCAATGGGTTTTCCTTGTTTCTTTCTGTTCGTAGGGTCGCACCTAAAGGTATTTCCTTTGGGCATTCATCGACCATAAAATTTTATTAAATTATACAATTGTTTGCAGTGGTCGGTAAACCGACCCTACGTATTTATTTTCGATGGCTGTCTAACCATACCATGATCCCTTTTTGGGCATGCAGTCTGTTCTCTGCTTCGCTGAAAATGACTTCGGCATATTTTTCAAAAGTCTCTTCGCTTACTTCGTAACCTCTGTAGGCAGGGAGACAGTGCAGGAAGATGGCATCACTTTTTGCAAGTGACATCATGTTTTCATCTACTATATAACCATCAAATGCCTTAAGGCGTTCTTCTTTTTCCTCTTCCTGCCCCATGGAAACCCAAGTATCGGTAGTAACAACATCACAACCTTTTACTGCTTCTTTTGGGTCGTTACCAAAGGTGATCTTTGCACCGCTCTCTTTGGCCAGTTCAAGTGCATCTGCAACGATTGTTGCATCACATTCAAAACCTTTAGGTGTTGCCACTCTCAATTCAAAACCAAGTTTTGCTGCAAGCATAAGCCATGAATGTGTCATATTGTTGCCGTCACCGACATAGGCGACTACAGGGTTTTTGTCTTTTCCAAACTCGATCATTGTCAAGTAGTCTGTCATCAGTTGAACAGGGTGGTAGGAATCTGTAAGACCATTGATCACGGGTACTCTGGAGTAAGCTGCAAACTCTTCAAGTTTAGACTGCTCAAAGGTACGTATCATTACCATGTCAACCATACGGCTAATGACTCTGGCGGTATCTTTCATAGGTTCACCGCGTCCTAACTGTATGTCATTGGAAGAGAGGAAAAGCCCTACACCACCAAGCTGGTAAATACCGGTCTCAAAGCTGACTCGGGTACGTGTAGAACTCTTTTCAAATATCATTCCGAGTGTCTGACGCTCCATATAAGGCACGAACTTGCGTTGTTTGGTCTGTGCTTTAATCTTCTGCGCCAGTACGATCATCTCTAAAATTTCATCTTTGCTAAAATCTTTGAGTGTTAAAAAATGTCTCATAGGACTATCCTTATTCTAGCCTATCTTTAAACAGGCTAAAAAATTTAAAAGAGAATATTTTACCATAAAAGGATTGAATGTAGGTTTGGTATCACCAAACGTCAAATTTGAAGTTGAACGTTTGGCAGTGCCAAACCTACGGAAGTTTTGGCTTTTCAACATCTTTTCCCAGCTCGGTAGCTATGCTGTATGCTATGAGATGGGCTATTTTTTTTAGGCGTGGCTTAAGCCATTTTGTCTGTTTTTCGCAGGTT
>JAGGRU010000394.1 GCA_021159425.1 Sulfurovum sp. | reverse complement strand
ATCAGCTTCATTGACAATACTTCCACGCCCTAAATTTAAAAGCACTGCTCCCTCTTTTAGTAGAGGAAGATTTGATGCGGAAATTAAATTTTCTGTTTGTACATTGAGTGGGGCATGAATAGAGATAATATCACATGTTTTTAGAAGTGTTTCCAATTCCTGATGAGGATAATGCTCTTTACGTATGTTCCCTGATGTAGAGTGATACTTTACTTCTGCACCAAAGGCAGTAGCTACTTTTGCCACTTCCCGACCTATGCTTCCCAATCCGATAATACCCCATTTTTTACCGTATATTTCACTGTAAGGTCTGCTGACATCGGTAAAAAGTTTAGATTTTGACCAGCTTCCCTCTTTAACGACTTTGTCATAATATGCCATTTTCTCTATCAGGTAGAGTGCCAAAGAAAAAGTGTGTTGTACCGAAGATTGGGTGGAATACCCCGCCACATTTTTTACAGCAATGTTTTTTTCTACTGCATAGTCCAGATCAACATTGTTCATGCCTGTGGCAGCGATACAGATGAGTTTGAGGTTAGGTGACTCTTTCATCATCTGTGCAGTAATGACTACTTTATTTGTAATGATGATTTCAGCAGTTTTAATGCGAGCAAGTGTTTCATCTACTGAGGTTGTTTGGTGTTTTATGAGTGTTCCAAAAGATTCTAAGGCAGAAAGGTCTAAGTCCTCCCCTAAGGTTTTGGCATCAAGTAGTACGATATTCATTACTAACTGTCACTTATGCTTGCAGCAATTTCAAGTGCTCGTTCTTTTGCTGTTTCGACTTCATCCAGTACAAGACTCACAGCCATACGACGACCTACATGAGATTCTGGTTTTCCAAAGACTCTTACAAAACTGTCTTTTGTGAATGCATTATCCGGAACTTCAAGTACCGGGTTATGATTTTCATTTTTAGCTTTGTAGGCACCACAGGCACCTGAACCATATGTTGTGTACTCAAGAGGCAAACCAAGTACAGCTCTTACATGTAAAGCAAACTGACTTTGACTCTGCGTGATGAGTGTAACCATTCCTGTATCGTGTGGACGTGGGCTTAGTTCTGAGAAATAAACCTCTTCATCTTTCACAAAAAACTCAACACCAAAGATCCCTCTGCCACCAAGACCGTCTGTCACAGATTTAGCAATATCTTTTGCTTTTTGAAGCGCTTCAGAACTCATTTGCATTGGTTGCCATGAAAGAATGAAGTCACCATCCTTTTGAACATGCCCGATAGCATCACAGAAAATTGTTCCCGTTTCATTTCGTACCGTTAAAAGTGTGATCTCGTAATCAAAAGTGATAAATTCTTCAACGATAAGCTCACTTGCATCACCTCTTGCTTCTTTGGCAATTTCCCA
>JAGGRU010000389.1 GCA_021159425.1 Sulfurovum sp. | reverse complement strand
CGTGAAGAGTTATCGATGATATGAGAGAGCTTTAGTATGAAGTTATGCATATATCTCCCTTGTAGATTCCGTCTTAAGACTTTCTTAGTAATTCTATCATAAAAGTATCAAACAAGAGCCACATAAGGCTCCTTGTTTTTAATCACAGCAAAGGCAATCCTAAGAAGTTTTCTCATGGCAGCAATGAGTGCTAACTTCTTAGGTTTACCATTTTGTACAAGTCGTTCATAAAAACATTTTAAACGGTCATTGTATTGAATAGCAACGACGGTAGACATATAAAGTTTTTCTCTAAAATACTTTCCCCCTTGCTTGGAGATTCTACTCTTTCCTTTAAAAACACCAGAATCTTTCAATACAGGGTCAAGTCCCATAAGAGCTACCATTTCATTACTTTTTGCTTCAGGGTAACGAAGGAATTCCATCAATATTACTAAAGCACTTTTTTTAGCAATACCAGGTATGGTTTGTAAATGCGTAAAGGCTTCTTTATGCTCTTCTTTGTTTAGAAGTAATTTTTCTATTTCAACTAAAAGTTTTTCAGAAGATTTTTCTAATGATGTAATTTGTCTTTTAAGAGAAGAGAGTAATACTTTATCCGCTTTATCTGTAGCCTCTATTAGGTTATTGAGTTGCAGGATAACTTTTTGATATTTCTCATAGACGTTACGTCTTTGTGTTACTTTACGCATATGTGTATCTAAAAAAGGTACTGTGATATGTTCTTGTTCTATTTGCGTATGATAGCGATAGAGTACTTTTGCATCAATTTTATCTGTTTTAGAACGTTGTTTAATACTTCTTGCATAATCTCTGGCTTCTTTAGAACCAACAATAATAGCTTTGATTTTATGTTTCTGGCAATAGAGTATGATTGCATGGGAATAGATACCTGTAGGCTCAAAAATAAAACAGAGTTCCTTTTCTTTTGTAGAAAGTTTCTCAATCTCTTTGAAACCTATGGTATCGTTACTTACCTTGTAGCTCTTTTTACCATCATATAAATCAAGTGTCGCTTTACTAACATCTATTCCGATATACTTATACATGTGAATACCTTGTGTTGAAATTTGAAAGGATTCACTTGGGGTTGCTCCTTCAACCTTTCCTTGTAGATGCAAGCTAAACTAGGGTGTTTGCTTTGTATTCCGTTCAGGTTGTAAGAAGGGGCGATCTATCTACGTCACAAGCTATTGACTCTTTTAAATGTATGACCATACCTTTTAGAGATTCAACGCTTTAGGGTGCGTCGATCTACCCCTAGAATTCTTTCATAGGAAATGATATCATTTCCTATGATGTTATGATACAAGGGTGCGTTTCCTAACGCACCTTTGAATAGGTTAAGCCTTTCGGCAAATATTTT
>JAGGRU010000138.1 GCA_021159425.1 Sulfurovum sp. | reverse complement strand
ACCGGTTTTACTGCACATCAGCAAAATCTTTTAACAGAAGCTTCAAAAGAGATGCCGGTGCTTTATGCTTCAAATATGTCAGCAGGTATTGCCTTGCTTAAACAACTGGTGGAGCAGGTAGCTGCAACATTGACTGATTTTGATATAGAGATCGTAGAGCAGCACCACAGACATAAAGTAGATGCACCAAGCGGTACAGCATTGACACTGGGTGAATTTGCAGCAAAAGGTCGTGGTTTGGACTTGGATGCTGTACGTGTATCCGGTAGAGACGGTCAGATAGGGGCAAGAAGCAAAGATGAAATTGCTGTGATGGCCCTTCGCGGTGGTGACATTGTTGGTCGTCATACAGTTGGTTTTTATAATGATGGTGAGTTCCTGGAACTGAACCATACAGCAACAAGCAGAGAAACATTTTCAAAAGGTGCCATTCGTGCAGCAGCATGGATCGTAGATCAAGAGAGTGGCTTATACTCGATCAATGACTGTTTAGGAATCTAAAATGAATCATCGTCAATCATCAATCATCAATCATCAATCTCACCTCAGGGAGGTGCTGTAATGTGTGCAATAGTAGGTGTGTTCGGTGCAAAAAAAGCTTCTACGGTAGCGTATTATTCTCTCTTTTCTATGCAGCATAGAGGGCAGGAAGCTACAGGTATTTCTGTAGCCAATGGTGAACATATCAGTATTTATAAAAAACGCGGTATGGTCGCAGATGTTTTTTCTCAAACAACACTGGACAGCATGGAAGGATCTTGTGCGGTAGGACATAACCGTTACTCGACAGCAGGATCTGAATCTGTAAATGATTCTCAGCCTGTATTTGCAAAATACAAGTTAGGTGAAATTTCGATCGTCCATAATGGCAACCTGATCAATAAGCATGAAGTAAGAGATGATCTTATTGACAAAGGTGCTATTTTTCAAACCGATATGGATACTGAGAATATCATACATCTCATAGCAAAGTCTCAAAAGGACTCTTTGATTGATCGTATTAAAGATGCGCTTACGAAAATAGAAGGTGCATACTGTCTGGCTATTCAAAGTCGTTCTAAAATGTTTGTGATACGTGACCGTTTCGGTATCCGTCCGCTTAGTCTTGGGAAACTAAAAGATGGTGGTTGGATCGTAGCATCTGAAACTTGTGCTTTTGACTTGGTCGGTGCTGAGTTCGTACGTGATGTAAAACCGGGTGAAATGATCATTTTTGAAAAGGATAAAGAGCCTGTCTCAGAACAAATTTTCGAAGCAGATTATCATCCTTGTGCATTTGAGTATATCTATTTTGCAAGACCGGATTCTATCATTGATGGTAAAAATGTCTATGAAATGCGTTTAAAAATGGGAAAAAGATTGGCAAAAGAGAC
>JAGGRU010000321.1 GCA_021159425.1 Sulfurovum sp. | reverse complement strand
ATGATGGGTGTTCTTGGTAAAGTAGCAAGAGTACTTGGACCAAAAGGTCTTATGCCAAACCCTAAGACCGGTACAGTAACTATGGATGTGACTAAAGCAGTTGAAAATGCTAAAGGCGGACAAGTTAACTTTAGAGTAGACAAAAAAGGTAACATCCATGCCGGTATCGGTAAGATCTCTTTTGATGCTGATAAGATCAAAGAGAACTTTGTAACACTTATGGAAGTGATCAACAAAGCTAAGCCATCATCTGCAAAAGGTAGATATATCGCTAATGCAGCT
This sequence comes from Sulfurovum sp., assembly GCA_021159425.1. Lineage (GTDB taxonomy): Bacteria > Campylobacterota > Campylobacteria > Campylobacterales > Sulfurovaceae > Sulfurovum. The sequence goes on along the minus strand of JAGGRU010000321.1, from coordinate 1,094 downwards.
ATTTCATTGACTATGAGCCCATCAATTACTCTTGATACTTCAGAAGTAATGGATATTAAAGCAACATAAGTACGGGCTTCGGCCTGTCTTTATTTTCAAACAAAAATTATTTGTAGTTTTTGTTTGAGAGTATTTTTTACTACTCATAATCTTAGATTTAAGATAAAAGGGGCGAAAGCTTAATTAGTCTGTTTGAAAGAACAGGCAGGTTGTACATCAACACCCTTTTAGAGATCGGAAGGAGAATATATGACTAGAACTAGAAAAGAAGAATTAGTTGCAGAGATGACAGCAGAGTTTAAAGACGCTGGTGCCATTATCGTTTGTGATTACAAAGGTATGACTGTTGAGAATCTTGAGATCGTAAGAAACCTTGCGAAAGATGAAGACTCTAAAGTACAAGTTGTTAAAAATAAACTGGCTATGATCGCATTGAAAAATGCAGGTTGTGAAGTAGTTGATTTTAAAGACACTAACCTTGTAATCTGGGGTGATACACAAGTTTTACCTTGTAAGATCGCTGACAAAGCAGCAACTGAATTCACAGATAGTTTTGCAATCAAAACTGGTTTGATCCAGGGTGAAGTTGCTAGTATGGAAACCATTAATGCAATGGCTAAATTACCTACTAGAGACGAGCTTATTGGTATGCTCCTTAATGTTTGGAATGCACCGGTTCAAAACTTTACAATTGGTATGAACGCATTGGCTACTAAAAAAGAAGAAGAAGCGTAGAAATGATGTAGGGTCGATTTATCGACCATTATCATATATGAGGCAGTGGTCGATAAATCGACCCTACAATATGAATTATATATATTAAGGAAAATAATATGGCAACAACTAAAGAAGATGTTCTTGAGTTTATCTCAAACATGTCAGTACTTGAGCTTTCTGAGCTTGTAAAAGAATTTGAAGAGAAATTTGGCGTATCTGCGCAAGCTACAGTAGTAGCTGGTGGACCTGCTGCTGGTGGCGAAGCTGCTGAAGAGCAAACAGAATTTGACGTAGTACTTACAGGTGCTGGTGAAAAGAAAATCAATGCTATTAAAGTAGTAAGAGCAATTACTGGTCTTGGACTTAAAGAAGCAAAA
>JAGGRU010000032.1 GCA_021159425.1 Sulfurovum sp. | reverse complement strand
GCTGATAGATCATATGCTGCACAAATGCATAATCTGCTTTCGTTTTTGGTGCCAGTTTTCCATATTGTGAAAATCTGTCATCAGACATGTGAAGCGGATTGGCTGACCAGTGAGCAGAAAAGGGAGGATTGGCAACCACAGCTTCAAATCGCAAGTGTGCATGTTGAGGGTGCTCAAGCGTATCTTCTTGCCTGATGTCAAATTTACGATAATGCACATCATGCATGATCATATTCATACGAGCAAGGTTGTAGGTGGTTCTGTTCATCTCCTGTCCATAGAAGCTGGAGACATCATCCACCTCTTTAGCTACTCTCAAAAGCAGAGAACCGGAACCACAAGTATGTTCATATACTAACTTTAACTTACTTTTGCCCACATAAACGAACTTAGCTAAGATCTTGGAGACCTGTTGAGGGGTATAAAACTCACCGGCTTTCTTACCGGCACCGGCAGCAAACTGTCCTATGAGATACTCATACGCATCACCAAGCACATCTCTGTCATGGTTTTGCAAGTCGAAGTTAATGGCATCGAGATGGTGAAGCACTTTTACAATGAGTTTGTTTCTAGCCTCCACCGTACGACCAAGCTTTGTAGATGCCAGATCAAGATCTTCAAACAGATGCTCAAAATCATCCTCACTCTCATGCCCCATCGTAGAGTTGGCGATAGAGTTAAGTATCTCCCCAAGCTCCTCGATAATAAGCGTGTTCAGATCAGAACTACCTCTTTCTGCCACTTGAGAAAAAAGCTCCGAAGGCTTCAAAAAATACCCAAGCTTATCGATCGCCTCTTCCTGCACAGCCCCAAGAAGCTCTACACCCTCTTCACTACTCTCATCGATCTCAATGTAAACAACCCCATCTTCTGCCAACAACTCATTGGCATAATGCTCCATCTTTTCCGAAAGATACTTATAAAAGATAAACCCCAGAATATAATCCCGAAACTCATCCGCATCCATCTTCCCGCGAAGCTCATTGGCGATGTTCCAAAGTTGCTGCTCTAACTGCTTTTTTGCTTCTTCTCCCATTCTTTCCCTTGCTTATATGTGTTTATTACCGCACTAACTTAGATTATACATCTATTAGGTTCAATTTATGATGTAAATTTAGCAAACAACACATCTCCACATCTGAAAGACTTTTCATTTTAAATATTTTTAAATGTCTTTTGTTTTTGATAAATTCAGTTCATACGCAGCACTTCTTCCTTTTTGTCCTTCTATCTGCCTGAGTACTCTTTTCTTTACTAGATCATTTAATTGTCTTGATGCAGTTACTTGACTACTGCCTGTTATCACTCTATAAATGCTATTATTTATCATTGGTTCTTTCCCAATAAGTAACATAT
>JAGGRU010000307.1 GCA_021159425.1 Sulfurovum sp. | reverse complement strand
TCTGAACGGTAGAGATCAATGAGTTCTACTTTATCGCCTCTATTTTCTGCACTCTTCATCTTCTATGATAACGATTTCTATATTATTATTTTTCATACTGCTATAGTATTATGTATTGGTTACATTTTAGTGACAACTATGGGTATCACATATTAGTTAGAGGTTCCCTTTAGTACAAAGAAGATGATCGCGGAGAGTGCTGCTGCTGCAGGTACTGTGATGACCCATGCCGCTACGATCTTCTTCACCATTCCACGTTTCACATAATTTTCACGCAATGTTCTTTTCAAACTTTTTACTTTTTTCTTCTGTGCTTTCAAAGAGTCCATTAATTCTACTTGTCTTTTGTAATCTTCATCTGTTTTAAGATCTGATAACGCATTTTTAAGTCTGTCTTGTTTCTCTACTTCCACTTTGAGCTTTTCTTGTTTTTCACCCATCTGATTACTGTCCAACCACTCCCTAAGGAAACCAACACCAAAGATGGCGCCCACGGCAATATGTGTAGATGAAACCGGCAAACCAAGTTGAGAAGCAATAACTACAGTAATGGATGCAGCCATCATAATGGAAAAGGCTCTCATCTGATCCAGTTCTGTAATTTCAGAACCAACAGTTTTGATGAGTCTCGGACCAAAGAGTGCAAGACCTATAGAGATACCCACACCACCGACAACCATCACCCATAAAGGAATAGCCACCTTGGTTGAAACAGCGGTATTGCTCAAAGCATCATAGACTGCTGCCAGAGGACCTACAGCATTGGCAACATCGTTTGCACCATGGGCAAAACTCAAGAGTGCCGCTGCAAAAATAAGCGGTATGGTAAAAAGAAGGTTGATCGATTCTCTAGTAGGCTCCATACCCATCACTTTTTTCGCTATTCTCGGTTTCACGATCACATAAGTAATGGATGCACCGATCAGACCAAAGAGTAACGCGATCAAAAGGCTGGGTTTTTTTGTCTCTGGTAAAAAGCTCAAGGTATCTACAATGACCGGCCAAACTTTTTTAAGCCCTTTGAGTGTGAGGTAAGTCATAAATGCTGCTGCCATCAATGCTACCAAAATAGGTACGATCTTCTTCGCTGCTGCAAGTTTGTCTTCTTTGTAAAGAATTTTAGATTTAATAATATACAGGAATATCGCAGCGATCACACCACCAAGAACTGGAGAGATGACCCATGAAGCAGCAATTTTACCCATGGTTCCCCAGGAGACAATAGCAAAACCACCCGCAGCGATACCACCGCCAAGTACACCACCAACAATGGAGTGTGTCGTAGAGACAGGTGCTTTAAGCCATGTAGCAAGGTTCAGCCAAAGTGCTGCTGCCAAAAGTGCTGCTGACATCGCATAGACAAAAACCATCGGGTCATTACCAAAAGCAGACG
>JAGGRU010000016.1 GCA_021159425.1 Sulfurovum sp. | reverse complement strand
CGTAATGACCACTCTTTCCGTGTGCCAAGACCGGATGTTTCTGTAGAGATGAAAGAGGTACCTAATGCCTGTAACCTCTGCCATACAGATAAAGATGCTCAATGGTCAACAGATGCCATGAAAAAATGGTACGGGAAAATACCTGTAGGGAAACAGAACTTTGCACATTCACTGCAGGCACTGAGAAGCAATGATGCATCTGCACCTAAAGAACTTTACTCTGTACTTATGTCTGATGCTCCGGATATTGCCAAAGCCACTGCAACAGCGTATCTTGGGAATTATCCTTCTAAGCAAACGTACACAACAACACTTCAAATGCTTGCCAAATCTGATGCCCAGATCCGTAGATCTGCATTGCAGGCATTAGAAGCTTTTCCTCCAAAAATGCGTATGAAAAAGACCTTTGAAATGTTGAATGATCCGGTAAAAATTGTAAGAATGGAAGCAGCAAGACAACTCTCTGCGTTCTCTTTGGGAGAAGTGGATAAAAAGACAAAAGAACAACTGAACAAAGCATTTGACGAATATGAAAAAATATTGCTCTTCACAGCAGAACGTCCTGAGTCACAGTTGTCTCTGGGTGTATTCTACACCAATCGTAAAATGCCTGAAAAAGCACAAAAGGCTTACAAAGAAGCTTTGCGCCTTCAGCCACAGTTTGTCCCCGCTTATATTAACTATAGTGACTTTTTGACACAGCAGGGAAAGAATAAAGAAGCCTTTGATATCTTGCAAAAAGGATTGACTAACATTCCTGAAATTGGTATTTTGCATCATGCACTGGGTCTGTGGCATGTTCGAAACAAAGAGAGTGAAAAATCTATTCCAGAATTGAAAAAAGCAGCTCAATTAGATGAAGATAATGCACGTTTCACGTATGTTTACGCCATATCTTTGGGGGCAGAAGATCCTAAAAAAGCGATTGAAATACTTGAAGAGGCTTACCCAAAACATACTGGAGATCAACAAATTGTTTCGGGGTTGGCTTATTATTACAAACAGACAGGTAACACAGAGAAAAGTAAAATGTATGAGGAAAAACTCAAAGCCTTGCAAAACTTTTCTGTACGTTAGAATTTGGTAACATTATTGTAATACTTTTTTTCTATAATCCCGCAATTAATTTTGGCAAGGGTAAAAGATGAATAATACGATCAAGATGTTGCTGGGTGCAGGATTCGCTGTAGCAGTGGCTTTTTATGCAAGTAGTATCGTGGGAGAGCATTCTCACGGAGGTTTTCTGGTTTTAGCGGCAGTATTCGGTGCTTATATGGCTATGAACATCGGGGCGAATGATGTTGCGAACAATGTGGGACCTGCTGTTGGTTCTGGGGCATTGACCATTGGTGCTGCGACCATCATTGTTTCTATTTTTAAAGCTGCGGGTGCCC
>JAGGRU010000141.1 GCA_021159425.1 Sulfurovum sp. | reverse complement strand
CAAACCGATTTAAAGAAAAGTTATCAACCCCTTTATGGATGAGTTCTGTATATGCCTGTTCGCATAGTTGTTTTATTTTTTCTTCTTTATTAACCACTATCGGCATTTTGCACTCCTTTTATAAACTAGTGGTTTATTATAGAATGATAAGGCTTAAATTTTAATAAACCACTGGTTTATTACGTGAATATATAAGGTTTTCAACACTCATTTATATACTTGGAAATAGCTAAACCCCGATAAAAAACAGGATTGACGTCTCAAAAGATCAGTGACCAGAGCATACCGGCAGAGAAAAAAAGCAGTATCAGTGCGGAGACAGTGGAGAAGATCGTTGCCATACGCTGAGATATAAGATGTTTGGTCTTGTGGATCATCAGAGGCATCAGTGTCACCCAGAGTGAAGTAGCAAGTAACAGCCCTGCCACTGTCTCAATAGCATGTAACTCTTTTGCGGCAATATAAGTGGAGACACTGAACCAGAAAATAAGGCTGTAAGGGTTGGTAAGCGTAAGAAAATAGCCCTTTAGAAAATGTCTCCACAGTGATGCTCTTTGGGTTGAAACAGTATGAATGGCTTCATTTCTGTTTTTCCAGATTGTCCAGGCAAGGTAAGCCATGAAGAGTGCGCCGACAGTTGTCATGACATCGATCAAAACGGGATGGTCAACAAAATGCAAAAAGCCAAAAAGTATCAGCATCAGGTAAGTCAGATCTGAAACAATCGCCCCTGCCCCGATAGACACAGCCGCAGAGTAGCGATGCAAGGCAGTACTCATAACAAGTAAATTGATAGCCCCCAGAGGTACTGCTGCACCCAAGCCCAGCAAAAAACCCTCCGTAAATGATGTGAGTATTATATTACACCCCCGCTACCCAAACCTGATGATCTCTCTATCGGACTTTGTTTTGCTTTTGCGCGTAATTGATTTATAGACCTTAGAATTGCAGGATGGCTTATGATCCATTGTTCTATTTTGTATTTGTATGGGAAGTCTATGAGAATGATGCCTATAATAATCGTTATTATGCCTTGTCCCGGTATTAAGAGCATAATAATCCCACTTATGATAAAAATAACTCCAAGAATATTTTTTATTAACAGCAATACCAATCTTATAATTGGCGGGTAACTGCCCCATTGATGCTTTTGGCGTTTTTTATGAGAGAAGTAATCCGATGGTATTCGAATAAGTATCCATGGAATGACTATCAAAGAGCCAATAAATCCAATGACAGATGCACTCATGAGCCAAAAAAACAGTGTTTCATGACTATGGATAAATGTTATCATTTGGTATCAGATCCTTCCCTTTTTATAGATGGAACGGATGAGTACAATACCCATTCCTACAGCTGTCACAAATCCCGCAAGCCCTAAAACAGGGATACCAAACAGCATCGG
>JAGGRU010000225.1 GCA_021159425.1 Sulfurovum sp. | reverse complement strand
TCATAATGACTATCGCCACTTGTGACTTTAAAAAAATAAAATCTTATGAAGCTAATGCCATTGATATCACTAATGGCAAATTTTTTATTCTCACTATCTTGATACACCTCCTCTTTAATGTACTTTAAAAAAAAGTCAGACTCTTTTAACCAGTTATACAGATTTAGATCTGAAGATTTTAAAAGATCATAGGTCTTAGCCTCTTCCTCATTTAATTCTATCTGATAACTGTTTTCATCCAACTCAAATCTATCTAGCTCCTCATCATAAGTGACAAGCTCAAATTTTATTTGCATACAGAAATCCTAGACTCTTGAATATTATGCTCTACCAGAAAGCATTCCGTACATGGTCATAGGTTTCAAAGCATACACTTTCATTAGCCAGAAGACCCATCTCTCAACTGTCGGATCAAGCGGGAATGAAGGTGTTGGTTTAACTGTCCAGTCAAATTCTGCAAGCATCACTGTACCAATATCTGTGATCAATGGACAAACAGTATACCCTGCATATTTAGCTTCAAGCGTTTTACCGTTCATTAATGCAATCAGATTATCTACAAGTACTTTATACTGCTTTCTTACAGATCCACCTGTTTTCCCCATTGGCACTTGTGCAACATCTCCTATAGAAAATACATTCTCATATCTAATATGCTGAAGTGTCTCTTTGTTTACAGGTACCCAACCTTTAGCTGAACCCAGATCTGACTCTCCGATCTCTCTTGGTGCAATACATGCTGGTGTAATATGCAAGAAGTCATATGGCACTCTGATCTTTTCATGTTTAGGAATAACCTCAAAATCTTTCATAACAGGATCCCATGGACCTTTTTCTTGCCATTTAGAATCAAAAACAGCGATCTTCTTTTCTTTATCTACTTCTACAAGGTTGTGTCTGTAGTGCCACTTAAAGTCTTCTCTTTTAAACTGTTCAAGAATAGCATCATGGTATTCAGGTACGCCGAACATTGCTCCACCATTTGGATAGAAGGTAAGTTCAGCATTTTCTCTTGCACCCGCTTCTTTAAGTCTTGCATTTGCCAAATACATGATCTTCTTAGGGGCACCACCACATTTAACCGGTGTACTAGGATGCGTAAAAACAAATTGTGTTTTTTTACCGGATTTAGCTTGATCTATGTACTTTTGCATAATCTCCCAGGTTTTAGTAGCACCCTCCGCTGTATAGACAGAACAGATATTGTCACCCAAAGCCTTAAGTAGTTTACTATTATCGCCGGCTGAATAAGCACGACCAGCTTCCTCTAAACCTTTAATTCTCTCAAAATCAAGCTGCAGACCAGTAGCAATAATGAGATAGTCATAAGAGATAACTTGACCTTTATCTGTAGTCAATTTATTCTCTTGAGGATTAAAGAGTATCGCTTTTTCTTTGATCACTTTTACGCCATCCGG
>JAGGRU010000282.1 GCA_021159425.1 Sulfurovum sp. | reverse complement strand
TCAGGACTTTTTGTAGCTTTTTCACCATGACATACTGCACAGCTTTGTTTATAAAGCGCTGCACCATCTACACTTTTCGATGAAAATGAACCTGAATTGTCTGCTTTTACACTATCTGCTGCCACTAAACTAGCACTTGCGAGTAATGCGGCAATAATAATATTTTTCATTTTTGAACCTCCAAAATAATTAAAAATCTTTTTTCATATTTGATTATACACATCTTAAACTTAATCCACAAGTAATATTCCAAATCCGCAAATAAAAAACCATGTTCTTATCCTTTCAACCTATGCAGCATCCTATCTGCACTCAAACTCACCAGCATAGAGACGATCACATACGCCAAAAAGAAGTAGAGTCCAACTTCAACTTCTGCACGGCTGACATCTCCTTTATCTACTGTTAAGTAAACTAAAAATGTTGCCACAACAAAGACATCCACCATGGACCACTTTCCTATCATCTTGAAAAACTTAACAATACCATGTGCAAATTTACTTTTCATAAATACAGAGACAAAAAGCAAAGAGAGTATTTTAACGGTAGGAATCAGTACAGAAAAGAGCAGGATCACTATAGCGACCACAGCATCACCGTTTTCAAAAAGTTTAGAGATAGACCCAATGACACCTTTTGACTCAAAAGAGAGTACCACGTCACCCAGATATTCCACCTCTTTATGGATTGTCACCATCATAATGGGAGTTATTAGCCCAAAAACAAGTGTCACCAGGGATGCAAGTGAGCCAAAAAATGTAAATGCCCGCAAAGAGAGCAGAAAGTAGCTGCCAAGGATGCCAAGAAGTAAAAGTATAAAATAAAGAGTATACTTTTGACTCTTCTTTTTATGTTCTTCCCCGAGTATTCTTAACTGTTCCAGGTTTTTCTTTTTATCATTTTCATAAAAACCCAAGGAGAATGTTTCTGCAAGCTCTTTCAGTTGAAATTCTGCCAATTTTTTTGCACTCATTTGACTTACAAGTGCAGATGTTGTTTTTTCATACGCTTTTGCTTGTGTGTAAGCGTTATAGCCCAAGAAGACCATTGTAGCCAACATTAGTGTTAGTAGACTGTAAAGTATTTTTTTTTGCCAACTGTTTTCATTATTCATAGTAAGAATTATAGCACTTCAAAATAAATCAGTAAAGTTTTCTGATAAAAGTTGTCATTGTCATCACTTATCATCACATACCGGTTTTTTCCTACTCTTGCCAAACCTTCAAAATTATCCACACCCCAACCTGCATGACTGTTCATCTTAGCTAAAACTTTAGTTTTACAATTACCGCCTTTACATTTATTCAAATAGACTTTTTTCAGGGTCACCACAAAAGGATTTAGCATACCCGTAAAAGAACGCTCCAAGACTAACAAGTTTCCATCATCCATCACTTCCATGGCAGATATTGCAGATCTGGCTTCCGGTTC
>JAGGRU010000400.1 GCA_021159425.1 Sulfurovum sp. | reverse complement strand
ATCTCTGCTCCAAAAGAGGAGATCATGACACAAAACTATGCATTGATGCAGCACTTTGTACTTGTAACACAGGGAATGAGACCGCCAAAAGGTGAAGTCTATGTTCCAACAGAATCACCAAAAGGTGAACTTGGTTTCTATATTAAATCAGAAGGTGAGCCGTATGCTTACAGACTGAAGTGTAGAGCACCGAGTTTCTTCCATACAGGATTGCTTCAAGAGCTTCTTGTAGGTACATATATAGCAGACGTCGTTACGATCATTGGTACTACCAATATCGTATTCGGTGAAGTTGACAGATAGGAGAGACTATGAAAAGATATGATTTAAGACACTTAAAAGATGATTTTTATGACAGAATGGTCGAGCTTATCGATAAAGGTATTACTGTTGGTGAAGTGGGAATATTTCTATTTGAAGTAGGCGATTTTTCTTCTATTCAAAAATCTGCCGATGTAGTAAAAGCAACAGGTCATGACTTGATGAATTCATTGAAATTTAATGAAGTTGATTGGACAGTGGTTGTGAAAAAGGTAGATGAAGCAACGAAAACAGCAAGAGCTGAAAAAATAGCTGCTGCAAAGATCGAAGCTGAAAAGAAAGCAGAAGAAGCAAGAATTGCTGCAGAAGAGAAAGCGGAAGCAGATCGAATTGCAGTGGAAGCAAAAGCCAAGGAAGATGCCGAAAAAGAAGCTGCAGAGGCAAAAGCGAAAGAAGATGCTGAAAAAGCTGAAACTGAAGCAAAGGCAAAAGAGGAAGCTGAGGCAAAAGCTAAAGCAGATGCAGAAGCAAAGGCAGCGGAAGAAGCTAAAGCAAAAGAAGAGGCTGCAGCAAAAGCTGATGCAGAGAAAGTTGCAGTAGCGGCTGCAAAACCGGCTCCGGCACAAAAAGCTCCAGTCAAAAAAGCTCCAGCAAGAAAACCAGTTGCAAAAAAACCTGCTGCAAAAAAACCAGCTAGAAAGCCAAAGGCTAAATAATGTCAGGAATAGTATTCTCTACTTGGAGGGACGAATTTATCGATAATCGCGGTAAAGCATCCCAAGAGTGGGGTGAATCTGGGTTTAAACTGCCAGAAACCTATCATGGAGACAAAAACTCTAAAGCATTTATCGGTTGGGATGGTGTTGCCATTTTCGATGAAGATATAGATGCGGTTGAGTTGGCATCACAATATGCTGCACAGTACCAAGAGTACTCTGAAGCATGTGGTCGTTGTGCTCCCGGTAGATGGGGTGGTAGAATTCTATATGATTTACTCGACAAAATAGCACGTGGCGAAGGTACACATGATGATACAGATCACTTAAAAGAGATCTCTCAGACAATGATGTTGACTTCTAAGTGTGAGATCGGAAAAACAGTACCTAAACCTATTTTGGATCTGATGGAGCATTATAAAGATCAGTTTGATACCTGTATTGATGCACAAATACCTTCTAAACATTAT
>JAGGRU010000058.1 GCA_021159425.1 Sulfurovum sp. | reverse complement strand
TACGGTGGCGTTGTACCGGAACTTGCTTCAAGACTGCATGCCGTAGCTCTACCTGAAATACTCAAAGAGACCAAACCCTACTTTGACAAACTCAAAGCTGTGGCTGTTACCAACCAACCAGGATTAGGTGTCACACTCCTTGAAGGCATCGCTATGGCAAAAACGCTGGCTGCCCTGAAAGATATCCCTCTTATTCCGGTTCACCACCTTAAAGGGCATATTTATTCACTTTTTATTGAAAAAGAGACTGTTTTTCCCCTTTTAGTTCTTCTTATCTCCGGAGGACATACTCAAATTATACGAGTAGAGAGTTTTGAACATATGGAAATTCTTGCCACAAGTATGGATGACTCAGTGGGTGAAAGCTTTGATAAATGTGCCAAAATGATGGGATTAGGTTACCCGGGAGGACCTCTCATAGAACAACTTGCACTCAAGGGAGATGAAGATCGCTTTGATCTCCCTGTGCCTCTGCGAAACTCTCCTCTCATAGCGTTTTCACTCTCTGGGCTTAAAAATGCCGTACGACTCAAAGTGGAAGTATGCGGGGGAAAAGAAAACATGAGTGAACAAGACAGAGCTGACCTTTCTGCCTCTTTTCAAAAAGCTGTTAAACTTCACCTGCTTCAAAAGAGCAAAAAGATATTTGCAAAAGAGCCTATAAAAGATTTTGCGATCGTCGGTGGTGCCTCTGCAAACAAATACATACGAAATGCCTATGAAAAGCTCTGCAAAGAGTTTGGAAAAACGCTTCATGTTGCACCCTTGGAGTATTGTTCTGACAATGCAGCTATGATAGGACGATATGCCATAGATGCCTATACTAAAAAGCAGTTCATTGATCCCAATGATATTGATATTGTCAGTACCAAAAAACAGAAAAATGGCATGCTTTTATAATACATTGATAATTCGTAGGGTCGGTTTACCGACCACAAAACACTTCTAATTTCACTGATTATTCCCCTATTTTGATCTAATGGTCGGTAAACCGACCCTACATTCTCGTAAAGCCCTTAACTACACACTCTCCCTAAGTTTATTTCGATAAAATATATACAATTATAAGCTATTTCAAGGGAGTCTCAATATGGCAGAATATGGTGCTAGTAATATTAAAGTCCTTAAAGGACTTGAAGCAGTAAGAAAAAGACCTGGTATGTACATTGGTGATACCTCAACAAGAGGACTTCACCACCTTGTATATGAAGTTGTAGATAACTCTATCGATGAAGCGATGGCAGGTTTCTGTGATACCATTAAAGTCACACTTACCAAAGCAGGATCAGCGATCATTGAAGATAATGGTCGTGGTATCCCTGTTGCAGAACACCCTACTGAGAAAATCTCAGCTGCCACTGTTGTAATGACAGTACTCCATGCCGGCGGCAAATTTGACAAAGATACCTATAAAGTTTCCGGTGGTCTTCACGGGGTTGGTGTTTCTGTTGTAAATGCAC
>JAGGRU010000041.1 GCA_021159425.1 Sulfurovum sp. | reverse complement strand
CCAATTAACCACTTAATTCCCAATAATATCTAACGACCATGGCTACAATAGACATACCAGATGATGAATACGATCCTGAAGCCAGAGCGATCATTGGCAGATTAAAAGATGTTAGAGATATGCGATCTCTGAGATGGATTGTTTACGAGGTATTTAAAGACTTTTTTGACAAAGATACGATCTTACCAAGTAGCAATAAATGTTATCGGTTCATCGCAGAAGAGATATGGGAAATTTGGAAGGAGATAATTGAAAGCTAGAAAACTACAAAGTATTTCCAACTGTGCCTAAAATTTGAGCTTATTTCGTTAAAAATAGAAATGTTGTTGTGTAGACATGCCTATTTACGCGTGTTTTGTTTAAAAAATTGAGTCTACATAATAATCATAATAGACGCGTATTTTCACTTTTACAATACCCCGATCCAGAAAGTTCTTGCTACAGCAACGATAAGTAGTATACCTAAGATGTTAAAGACAATACCATAGGTTGCCATGGTCTTAATGGAAACGACACCGGAACTCATGGCAATGGCATTAGGTGGTGTGGCGATAGGGAGCATAAAGGCATAGGAAGCACAGATCGTTGCAACCATCATAATAAGTGTTGCATCTATACCGGTCTGTTCTGCTACTTTGAAGAGGATGGGAAGCATGATCGAGATCAGTGCAGTGTTAGAGGTGATCTCTGTTGTAAATGTTACCATGGTAGCGATGATAAGCAGAAAGAGAAGCAGAGGCATATCTGAGAATGCAACAAGCTGTGAAGCAATTTCAGTCGCCATTCCCGTTTTTGTAAAAGCAGATGCGATCGCAAAGCCGGCACCAAAAAGGAACATGATACGGTAAGGGATATTGTCTTTGTCTTCCATCCAGTTCAAGATAGAAAAAGGCGGTGCAAAGAGGATCAATCCTGCGGAGAGCAGTATGCCCGGTTCACTGAGACCAAGTCCTCCATAATAGGGTTTGATAGGAGCATTGAGTAAAAGCAGTGCGATCAATCCACCTACAACATACAGTACCTTTTTTTGATCACCATTAAGAGGTTCCGTAGTCAGGTCGGCTTCAATGTGTACATCTTTAAGCCCCATGCTCATGACAAAACCTACGACAATAAACATGACGAAAACCAAAGGTGCGACCATATACATCCACTGTGCAAAAGGGATAGCCTCCATGCCGAACTTTTCCATGATTCCCATCAATATAAGGTTTGGCGGTGTACCGATAGGTGTCAAGATACCTCCGATACTTGCCCCATAAGCGATCCCCAGTGCCAAACGCATTTTGAGTTTTACATCTTCTGTTAAAAAAAGTGCAATAGGGAGTAGGAGGAGGGTGGTGGTTGTATTGGAAAGTACAGAGCTTAAAAGCCCTGATGTAATGATAAGTGCAAAGATGATACCACGGGCAGAGCTTGGGAAAAGACCCAGCATTTTGTTGGCTATGATCTTATGCAGAC
>JAGGRU010000331.1 GCA_021159425.1 Sulfurovum sp. | reverse complement strand
CAACCACAGAATCTTTATTGATTCTGTAGTAGGCACCCAGAGGATTAAAAACAGCCTCAGTGGACCACTTGTCGTTGGGACTGCTCTCTTTGCCCGGAATAAAAGGCCAGCTTTTATTTCTACAGACACCGTGTCTGTGCCACCCCTTCATTGCTCCACGACAACTGGAGCCTTCGTAATCCTCTCCTTCCCATTCATCGTAGATCCGTGCCATATTATAGAGCATGCTGGGACTGATCCTGATCTCTTCCATCACAGTAGCATTGATGGATTCATCATCAACTTTGATGAGATCCTGCCAGAGAAGGTAGTTGATGATAGCAGCGAGACCGAAGCCTGTACAGGCTCCGTCTTTACCCTGATCAAGAACCATGTTGCATTCGGTATATCGCTGAAACAAGCTCTTATAGTCCTCTTCTAACGGCCATGAAGCAGGAAGCGACTGTAGAGGCGGACGATACTCTCTGTCTCTTAGGTCAAGTCTATCGGGACGGACATCCAAAGTCCTCTTTTTGTAAATTTTCTTTGGCATGATCTACTCCTCAAATACTTTCCATTTATTTTTTTGATACCGTGATGCTACGATCTGTGGTGTCTGCGGATATTGAACATGCGGTAAAAGTTTACGGATCTCCTTAAACCAATCGCTGTATGTTGCATCCTTATCAAGTTTTTTCAGGGTTTGCAGTGCGGAATAGGTAAAAGCTCCATTGGCTCTTCCGTTGAACCATGCATCATAACTGTACTCTGTGTCTTTACATCCGGAAAGCAATACAGAAGCTGCCCTGATATTCCATCTCCCCTGACTGTTTTCTACTTGCTTGGCTCTTTGTAAAAGTCTTTTATTGTTTTTGAACTTATCACTTTTGAGGTAGATCTCCGGTGCCAAAAATCTTATTTTTGGAAACTTCCAGTCGTCATTCTCTACTCCCGGCATTCTAAAGCTGGCTCTGCTTACTGAACCTGAGTGACAGGAATCACTGATAAAAATGATTCTGGCTCCCCAGCTTCGCTGATTGAAGATTTCATACAGTTCATCATCTGTCAGTATGTTACCGTCCATAATATCATAGGGACACAAAGCCTCATCACGTCCATCCGGTTCATCACCATCTTCATCGGCTACCCATGTACCGTGACCTGAATAGGTGATCACCGCAATATCATCTTTACCGGTATCGGAAACAATTTTTGAAATGGCTTCGACCATATTACTTTTTTTAGCCTGCCCGTCAACAATACTCACAGTTTGGAAACCGTGTTGTTTAAGTGCCTCTTCCCAATCGTTAGCATCATTGACACAGCCCGATAGATCATTTTGTGTACCCGGATAATCATTTATTCCAATATGTAGTGAACGTTTCATGTTTTTCCTTTATATGGTTTCATATATATAGTATAGCAAGGAAAAATTTTATAACTGTTGCATTTATTTAAAAGTGGATAGTGATTGCTGTTTGATCATC
>JAGGRU010000042.1 GCA_021159425.1 Sulfurovum sp. | reverse complement strand
GAATATAATCAAGATCACAATTTTCATCAGGCGTTGTATAGTTGATCGTTGGAGGTAAAACACCATCTCGCATAGCCATAAGAGATACCACTGCTTCTATGGCACCGGCAGCACCAAGACAGTGACCTATTTGCCCCTTAATCGAAGAGACAGGAGGACAGTTATCTTTACCGCCAAACAACTCTTTTAACGCAGCTGTTTCGTTTTTATCGTTTACAGGTGTTGATGTACCATGCGCATTGACATAGTCTATTTTAGGCTCACCTGCCATTTTGTAAGCACCCTTCATCGCACGAAGAGGCCCGTCCATCGTTGGTGTAGTTATGTGGTTGGCATCACCACTTTCACCAAATCCGATAAGTTCACCATAAATTCTAGCGCCTCTTGCTACAGCGTCATCATAACTCTCTAAGACCAATGCTCCCGCTCCTTCACCCATAACAAAACCGTCACGGTCTGTATCAAATGGTCTTGAAGCTGTTTGTGGGTCATCATTTCTTGTAGAGAGTGCTTTCATGGCAGCAAATCCACCCATTCCTGCACCACATATAGCTGATTCGGCACCGATCACAAGCATTTTATCTGCTGTACCGACCATAATAGACTTAGCGGCTTCACCGATAGCATGTGTTCCAGCCGCACAGGCAGTAACAGAAGAGAGGTTTGGACCTTTCAGGTTTTGATAAATAGAAACAAATCCACCAAGCATATTGACAAGAGAAGAAGGGATAAAGAAAGGAGAAATTCTTCTTGGTCCACGTGTATGACAAACTACAGAGTTCTTTTCAATATTTGGGAGACCACCGATCCCGGAAGCAGAAGCCACACCAAATCTTTCTCTGTCGACATCTTCAGGAAGTTTTGCATCTTCCATCGCTTCGGCAGCAGCTTTGAGTCCAAGTTGAATGAATCTGTCTGCTTTTTTTACTTCTTTCGCATCCATAACAGAAGCTGGATCGAAATCTATGATCTCTCCTGCAATTTGTGCAGAAAACTTTTCAATGTCAAATGATTCAATTACTTTAATACCGCATTTTCCCTCTACAATGGCAGAAAATGCGCTCTCTTTGTCAAGTCCTAAAGAATTTATCATTCCTAAACCTGTCACTACTATTCTTTTCACTGACTCTCCTATCTGTTTACTTTATAAGATATATATTAATGCTTTACGAAAAAATACTAATATATATTTTATAAATCCCAATAAAGGGATCTATATTGAAAACTATACGTTTTCGATGAATTTGATCGCATCAGATACAGTTGCGATTGCTTCTGCCTGATCATCAGGAATTTCGATATCGAATTTCTCTTCAAGAGCCATTACCAACTCAACAACATCAAGACTGTCAGCTCCTAGATCCTCTACGAATTTAGACTCTTCTTTTACCTCATCCGGGCTCACGTTCAATTGTTCTACTACTACTTCTTTTACATCATCAAATAATGCCATTGATTACTCCTTAAG
>JAGGRU010000249.1 GCA_021159425.1 Sulfurovum sp. | reverse complement strand
CTATCAAAAGTATAGAGACAGAGGTAGCCTTTGCTTATAACGATCACTTGGGATATATTACATCTTGTCCGACAAACCTTGGAACAGCTATGAGAGCAAGTGTACATATTGCCCTGCCAAACCTTGCAAAAGATATGGATGCATTTAAAGCCATTACAGATAAATATTATTTACAAATTCGTGGTATTCACGGAGAACACTCTGAGAGTGAGGGTGGGATTTATGACATCAGTAATCGACGTCGTCTGGGTATTACAGAAGTACAAGCTGTACAAGATATGTATGATGGCGTAGTAGCACTTATAGCGGCGGAGAAAGCATTGATGTCTAAATGAAAAAGAGTTTATTATTGACTTTTGTCTTCTCTTTTACGGTACTTTTTGCAGAATACAGTTCCAATATTTCAAAGATCACTCCAGAGATAAAAAAACGAATGATTAAAGGAAACTCATGGAGAAAAGGCTGTCCTGTCTCTTTGAAAGATTTACGTTATTTAAAGATCACCCATATAGATTTTAATGGGAAAAGAAGGATGGGGGAGATCATTGTACATAAAGATGTATCTCAGGAAGTAGCAGAGATTTTTAACTCACTCTATAAGATAGGCTACCCTGTTAGAAAAATGAAATTAGTAAGTGACTATAAAGGGAATGACTGGCAATCGATAGAAGCAGATAATACTTCTGCTTTTAACTGTCGATCTGCCACGGGAAGTAAAAACTGGTCTAAACACTCTTATGGCAAAGCAATCGATATCAATCCTATAGAAAATCCCTATATCGCAAGATCTGGAAGAATTTCACATAAAGCATCATTGAAATATAGAAAAAGAGTACATAAAAATTCTACCAATTCCGATAAAGCTGTTTTACTAAAAACTGATAAAGCCACAAAGATCTTTAAAAAACATGGTTGGATCTGGGGTGGAGACTGGGCTGCTGTTAAGGATTATCAGCACTTTTCAAAGTAAGTTCACTGGAAACCTACTTGTCTGAATGTGCCGGTACAATAAGTACAGGAAGTGTTGATTTATGCATTATTCCTGTGCTGCTGCTACCCAGTAATGCCCTTTGCATAAAATTTTTATCGTGACTGCCCAATATGATCATATCGACAGCCAATTTCTCAGCTTCTTTCAAGATCGTCTCAACAATTGCACCTTGGATTAACAATGCTTTGCTGTTGATTCCCTCTTTCTTGAAATCTTCCTTTATCGCTTCAAGATCACATTTTTCTTTATGGTAGCGTCCTGCTTCAATATCACGCATTTGTTCAGTGTCTACTTCATACCCGACAAAATCCGGGTCGGGTTCTGCCACATGCAAGAGAATGACTTGATCATTTTCATCGTGAATGCAGGGTTTTATACTTTCTATTATTTTTTTCATTGACTCAGAAAAGTCTATGGCAATCAGATATTTCATAATGACTCCTTATTTTTTAAACACATTCCCCAACATACCTTTTATAGCACCTTGCAAGTCAGCAGGGTAGA
>JAGGRU010000358.1 GCA_021159425.1 Sulfurovum sp. | reverse complement strand
CTACCTGGAAAGAGGAATATAATTTTGTTGTACCTGAGGGCAAGTTCAGACTTATCACAGGAAGACATGCGCAGTATACGCAGAGTGGTTCAGCTAACAATGTTGTGTTAAGAGACCTCATGCCTGAAAATTATATCTGGATCAATAAGCGTGTGGCAAAAGAGAAAGGTATCGCTTTTGGTGATACGATCGAAGTCAAAAGCAGAACGGGTTCTACGACCATTAAAGCATATCCGACAGAAAAGATGGCACCAAACCAAGTCTTCTTTATCCATGGGTTTGGTGAAGAGAGTTCAGCGTTGACCTGGGCCTATAAAAATGGCGGTAATGACAATGCAGTCATTGAAGATGTTTTAGAGCCGGTTTACGGTGCTGCAGCAATGCATGAAACAAATGTAGAAATAAGGAAGGTGTAATCATGGCAAGATATGGAATGGCTTTAGATTATAAAAATTGTATTAATTGTAAAGCATGTGAAGTCGCCTGTAAAGAAGAGAACGGTGTTCTCATGGGTGCAGACAAGCATAGAATTTGGGTTGGTGTGAAAGAGATAGAAGGCGAATATCCATTGTTGGATATTGTTTCAAGCAGTTTTCAGCCAAGTCAGTGTCAACACTGTGAAGAGGCTCCTTGTCAGGAAGTTTGTCCTACAAATGCGACATATTATGATGACAATGGTGTAGTAAGGGTAAATTCAGATCAGTGTATCTTATGTAGCTACTGTATGGTAGCCTGTCCTTATGATGCACGTTATGTGGATGACAGAACAATGACAGTAGACAAATGTAACTTCTGTTCAGATACAAGACTCGACAGAGGTGAAACAACCACTGCCTGTCAAAATACCTGTCCTACAAAAGTAAGAACTTTTGGTGACTTGGATGATCCGGAGAGTGAGATCAGCGAACTGCTTAGAACAAGAGAACATTTCTCTTTAAAAGCCCATCTTGGTACTAAACCAAAATTATACTATCTAACATAAGGAGTGCATCATGGCAGAAACAGTAGAAAAAACAGAAGAAACAGGCATGATAGCTAAGGCAAAAGATTTTATTGTTACGATCCCTTATAACAAGATAGGGATGAAAGAATTACTAGATTATGAAAAAACGCCTAGAAATCAGTTGGTTGCCGTAATTACGCTAGCACTCTTGGCACTATTTGTCATAGGGCTTGCATCATTTTTTATACATGGGCACCATGCATATAATGTAACCAAAGAACATCCATGGGGATTATTACTTGCCGTGTATATCTTTTTTGTTGTAAGCTCAACAGGATTGTGTATCATCGGTTCGCTGGGTGATGTCTTTGGGTTCAAAGACTATATGCTTATCTCCAAACGGGCTATTTTTGGCTCTATCGTAACGATCTTAGCCGGATTTGCAGTTATCGCAGTGGAGATAGGCCACCCGGTCACGATGCTGATCTATAATGTCTTAACCCCCGGGCTTACCTCTGCCATTTGGTGGATGGGTACGCTTTACGGTATTTACTTGACAT
>JAGGRU010000274.1 GCA_021159425.1 Sulfurovum sp. | reverse complement strand
AGCAGTAATCTCAAAATAAAACTTTCAAGGAAAATTACATGACCCCTCGTATTATTTTTATACTTCTGATGTTTACAGTTTGGCCCTTTCTTATTTACAGAACCTTTATTCATCCTGATAACCTCTCTTTAGTATTGATTATCTCTCTCTTCTTTCTTCTTGGTCTGTATGATGTTGTACAAAAGAAGAACGCTATCCTTAGGGATTATCCTATTCTTGGGCATGGACGCTATATACTTAAAAAGATATCACCGGAACTTCACCAATATTTTGTTGAGAGCAATACAAATGGAACACCATTTAATAAAAATATGATTAACCTCGTAAACTCAAGAGCAAATAATAAAGAGGAATATCATCCATTTGGTACAGAGTACAGGTTTTATCAAGATGGTGTTGAGTGGGTTTCCCATGCCATGTTTCCAAGTAAAAAACTGGGAAAGGATCCTCGCGTAAATGTAGGAGGAGATCAATGTAAACAGCCTTATAATTCTTCTGTTTTTAACATTTCAGCTATGAGTTTTGGTGCATTGAGTGGAAATGCTATTAAAGCTTTAAATAAAGGTGCTTGTATTGGTGGATTTTCTCATAATACAGGAGAAGGCGGATTAAGCCCTTACCATCTAAGTGGTGGTGGAGATATCGTACTTCAACTAGGAACTTCAAACTTTGGTTTTAGAAACGAAGACGGTACACTTCATGAAGAGGCTTTTAAAGAAAAAAGTAATCTGGATGTGATAAAAATGATTGAGATCAAACTCTCTCAAGGTGCAAAGCCCGGACATGGGGGTCTTCTTCCGGCAGTTAAAAACACACCTGAAATTGCTAAAATTCGTATGCTTTCACCGCATACTGATGTACTTTCTCCACCTCTCAATGCTTCATTTAATTCTGAAGAGAGCTTATGTGATTTCATTCATAAAATTCGTGAACTTTCTTCAGGAAAACCTATTGGTATTAAATTATGTATAGGGGTTGAAGCAGAATTTGTTTCTTTAATTAAAACTTTTATTGCCAAAGATATCTTTCCTGACTTCATTACTATAGATGCAGCAGAAGGGGGAACAGGTGCAGCACCTATTGAGTATACCAATCATGTTGGTATGCGTGGAGATGATGCTCTGAAATTTGCTGATAAAACATTAAGAGATCTTGGTGTAAGAGAAAAACTTAAAATTATTTATGCCGGTAAAATTATCTCAGGATTTACAATATTTAAAGCATTGTGTAATGGTGCTGACGTATGTAACTCAGCAAGAGGTTTTATGTTCTCTTTAGGTTGTATACAGTCACTTCGTTGTCATACAGATGCATGTCCAACAGGTGTTGCTACCCAACAGAAGTTACTTCAAAAAGGGCTTGTACCTTCAGTGAAATCTGAACGCGTAAAATATTATCATAACAATACTGTCGAAGCATTTGTTGAACTGGCTTCTGCTGTCGGTGTTGGTTCATTAGAAGAGCTTAACCCAAGTCTTGTGCATGTTGCACAACCTACGGTCAA
>JAGGRU010000074.1 GCA_021159425.1 Sulfurovum sp. | reverse complement strand
AGTATATAGACAGCCATGTGATACTCTTTTCCAATCTTTTTGGTCCTATTCGTGCTTCAGACCTCATTCCTGAATATAAATTAAAACAGGGCGAAGCGGTAGATGATATCAAAGTAGAAAAGTTCTACAATGAGCACTCTGAAGCACTTATGGAAGAGTATTTGAAAAACGAAGAGATTCTTGACCTGCGTGCAGGATTTTATGATAAATTTTACAAACCCCAAAAAGAGTATACAACCCTCAAGTTCATTAAAGACGGTAAGGTGGTAAGCCACTGGGCAAAAGCTTACAGAGGTATTGTTTTGCGTGAAATAGCTAAAGCTCAGATCAAAAACATAGAAGACTTTATGAAACTTCCTATTGAGGGTCTCAGTATTTTTGAGATCCAAACAAAGAAAAACAAAACTGAAATCATATATACTATAGAAAATTAAGGATCACTATGAGATTACCCAGCGATAAAACACTCTACAGCATTATGCTGTTCCTACTTTTTGGCATGGTCATACTCGGCATACTGTTTGATACAGATTTTAATTAAAGGGATGTTATGAAAGAAAACCTATTTGAAATGGGTACAGACTTTGGAGATGACTGGTCTTCTGATAATAAAGTAAAAGCGATCAAGAATATTTCAACAGAAATAAAGACCCCTCAAAAACATCAACTCCATCTTGCGAAAGAGAAACGTAGAGGTAAAGTAGTTACCATTGTAAAACCTTTTCATTTAGATAAAATAACGCTGCAGGCTTTACTCAAAACCCTCAAGAAGAAGTTAGGGACAGGAGGGACTATTAAAGAAGGTAATTTGGAGTTTCAAGGAGATATACCTGAGTTATTACGTAAACATTTAGAAGGGTTAGGGTACAGATTTAAAAACTTCCCATGAGAGTTGATTGGGGTACATACGTACAGAATTGTATGAGTGTTTGGTCTGTGCATGATACCAGAACATTAAAAAACTCCAGGATGTTCAGATTTTAATTTTTCTATCTTCTCACAGGCTTTTTTAAAAAGTGATGCAAATTCTATCTCATCACTATAGATCCCTTTATGTTTCTCATAAGATTCCATTACCCGTAGTGCTTTTCTTGCTGCATCTTTTCTGTTTCGCTTTAAATGTTCAAAAGATACAGCACTGTTGATCAATCCTTTAACTAAATTCTTTAAAGGGTGGTCAGATAATCGTAAAGGATGCCACGCTTCCTCCATTACTTCATGTGCTTCAAAATACTCCCCTTCATCAAGTAGTACCAGGTACGCTTTTAATGCACCCTCCAGATCTTCATTCATTTTCAACATATTGGATGTATCCATTACTTCAGCATCTTATTTATTTTTTCTATGAGTGCTGTGATATTCTTATCATAAGCAAAACAGCTATTTACCCTGCATGCCAGATATTTCTCCGTATCTTCTGTCTTGCTAAGCACAAAAGGATACTGCATACTCTCTATCTCACCTTTTGAATGCAACAAATTATCCAATGTTGACTTATTGCTCCC
>JAGGRU010000409.1 GCA_021159425.1 Sulfurovum sp. | reverse complement strand
ACCAAGAGAAATAGAAATTCCAAACTTGCTCCAACTTCAACAAAAAAGTTATGAAAACTTTTTAATGTTAGGTGAAAAAGATAGAAAAAACTCTACTTTAGAGAAAGTTTTCAAATCAGCATTTCCTATTCATGATCAGCAGAACAGACTGACTCTGAATTATAAGAATTCAGAAATAGTTAAACCGAAATACACAGTTAGAGAGTGTATGGAGAGAGGTTTAACCTATGCTGTATCACTTAAAATGAATATCTCTCTTACTATTTGGAATAGAGATGAAAAAACAGGTGAAAAACTTGATCCAAAAGAGATAAAAGAGCAAGCAGTATTTGTTCGTGATATCCCTTTAATGACAGAGAGAACATCATTTGTTGTAAATGGTGTTGAGAGAGTTATTGTAAATCAGCTTCACAGATCTCCAGGTGTTATTTTCAAAGAAGAAGAGGGAACAACTGTTGCTGCAAAACTTCTTTACTCTGCACAAATTATTCCTGACCGTGGTTCATGGTTGTATTTTGAGTATGACTCTAAAGATATCCTTTATGCACGTATCAATAAAAGAAGAAAGATCCCTGTAACTATTCTGTTTAGAGCATTGGATTATTCTAAAGATGATATTGTAAAACTATTTTATACCACAAAAGAAATTTCTATCAAAGACAATAGATTCCTTACTAAATTTGATGCTGCAGATTTTTCGGGCAGAGCAGATTATGATGTGAAAGATATGGATGGAAATACTGTTGTTAATGCAGGGAAAAGACTGACTAAGAAAAAAGCACAAAAGCTTGTTGATGAAGGTTTAGAGTGGATCGAGTATCCTCTTGATGTACTTATGGAAAGACACTTGGCGACAGCAGTGATCGACCAGGAGAGTGGAGAAGTTCTGTATGATGTAGTTTCTTCTCTTGATGAAGCTAAACTTAAAAAAATGATAGAGCAGGGTATTGATAAAATTGAAATTATCAATGACTTGGCTGATGGTGCTGACCGTTCGATCATTAATGCATTCATCGCTGACTCTGAATCGTTGAGATTGCTTAAGCAGACAGAAGAGATCGATGATGAGAATGTACTTTCTGCTATACGTATCTATAAAGTGATGAGACCTGGTGAACCAGTGACACCAGAAGCAGCAAAAACATTTTTAAGAATGCTTTTCTTTGATCCGGAAAGATATGACCTTACTAAAGTCGGTCGTATGAAAATGAATCATAAATTAGGTCTTGATATTCCTGAGTACGCTACTGTTCTGACTGCTGAAGACCTTATCAATACCGTGAAGTACCTGATCAAAGTGAAAAATGGTCAAGGTCACATAGATGACAGAGATCACTTGGGTAACAGAAGAATTAGAGCCATCGGTGAATTGCTTGGAAATGAACTTCACAATGGTCTTGTCAAGATGCAAAAAGCGATCAAAGACAAAATGACAACAGTTTCCGGAACATTGGATGAGTTAATGCCGCATGACTTGGTAAACTCTAAAATGATCACAAATACCATTTTGGAATTCTTCTCAT
>JAGGRU010000007.1 GCA_021159425.1 Sulfurovum sp. | reverse complement strand
TGTGCTCCTGCAACAACATTATAAAGCGCTAAAACATCCTGATCATCACCAAAGAGACTTGTAGTAGCATCAAGATAGTTCAGTGCCATCTCATCAAAACCTTCATTTGCCAATTGTGTCACAAAGTCTATAAATTCATCTTTTTCAGTAATGACTACTTTTGTTGAGAACATAATATCTTCAAATGCTTTTTTAAAACTTCCTCTATTTTCAATAAGGATCAAAAAATCACTATAGCGTATGCCATCACCATACTCAACCTGCTCTTGCACAGGGTTAAGTAAAAGTTCATGTATATATTGTTTGGAAGTGTCCAGCGAATCTATAAGTCCGTCAATAATATCCACAGCATTGTCTTTTTCACTTTTTATTACCTGATAATAATCAAACAGAGCCTGAGCTTCTTCTTCACTCTCAATGCCAAGATCACTTAAATATACACCGATTGTTGCTTCATCCAAAGCAGGATAATCTTTTAAGATCAACCCATAAGATCTCAGTGCTTTTTGGTAATTTCCCTTAAGAAATTCACCTTCTGCTCTTTGCAATAATATATTTTGACTAATTTTGCTCATATTTAACCTAATTGATCCAATTTATCTTCCCAACCCTGAGGAACAGACATAACTTTTATTTCAGGATGTATCAAGGTCTGTATCTGTCTCTCTACACCAAATTTAATGGTCGTACCGGCAGATCCACATCCAACACATGCACCTTGAAGCTGCACATATACCGTACCGTCTTTGATCGCAATAAGTTCTATATCACCACCATCTAGTTTAATAGAAGGTCTTACTTTATCTATCACATCTTTAACCGCTGGTTCCAACTCTTCATCTGTAAACGGAATCAATACTTCTCCTTCATGATATCTAATAATAGATATCTATATATATTATTATAACAAAATCATAGTAAAAACTCTGTGTAGTACTACGCTTTATAGGTGTTTATACACTAATAGTATTATTTTGTCAATGGGGTTATGTGGGTTTTAAAAATTTAAGAAGTAGTATCCAAGGCAAAGCCTTGAAATACTGAAGTAAAAATGATAATTATACGAGTTCGATAATTGCCATAGGTGCTGAATCACCTTTTCTCATACGAGTTTTAATAATTCTAGTGTATCCACCGTTTCTATCTGCATATTTAGGTGCAATTTCATTTACGATAGTGTTCGTACACTCTTTGTGTTGTAACATTGCAAAAATTGCTCTATGCGCATTGAAATCAGCAGTCGATGCTTTTGTGATCAATTTTTCATAGTAGCTTCTAAGCTCTTTGGCTTTTGGCAATGTAGTCTCAATTCTACCTTCTTTTGTTAAAGCAATAGAAAGATTCTTTAGAAGCGCTGCTCTGTGAGAAGACGTTCTGTTTAATTTACGGTAACCATGCTTATGTCTCATGTTCGTCCTTTTACATTTTCAACTAAAGCTTACGCTTTAAGTTGATCTAATTTTTTTACAAGATTTGCTCTTGTAACATCTGCGAGTTCAAAATCAGAACCAAATCCGTGCTCTAC
>JAGGRU010000228.1 GCA_021159425.1 Sulfurovum sp. | reverse complement strand
CTTTTGCATAAGCGTATGGAGGCACAACATCTTTCATCTCGTAACCTATTTTCATGAGCGTAGCTTCAGTTTTACCATCCATACCAGGGTCTTTACAATCCTTCATACATCTTATACCCGCACCAATATTTTTAGCACGATCAGCAAAGAATGCTCTAACATCTTCTTGAGCATTTGGACCATCGATATTTGGATAAAAACCATTTTTATTTGCGAGAACAACTTTTACAAGTTTCTCTTTGTTTAAAACATACTCGTCATCCATCTCTTCGCCATCGATTTCTATCTCATTTTGAGCTAGTATATAAGCAGTAATAGCATAAACTTCATCATTACTCAAAGATTTTGGATGTGCATACGGCATAGCATCTCTTATGTAGGTAAAGAGTGTAGTTGCTACTGGCCAGTATGTACCAACTGTTCTTTTTGGTGCGTCTACTTTTCCATCAATTCTCTGATTTTTAAGCGTTTTTACAATGCCATTTTCATCTTTATCTTGATTTCCACCGGCTAGTTGAGGGTAGCCTTGTCCCCCACCACCAAACTCACCGTGACAAACGGCACATTGTGCTTCATAAAGTTCATCACCAAGTTCAACAGAACCTT
The DNA here is from genome assembly GCA_021159425.1 of Sulfurovum sp. Classification (GTDB taxonomy): domain Bacteria; phylum Campylobacterota; class Campylobacteria; order Campylobacterales; family Sulfurovaceae; genus Sulfurovum. The sequence goes on along the minus strand of JAGGRU010000228.1, from coordinate 922 downwards.
CACCTTCTGGTAAACCTGTACCGTCTGGCAGGGCATCTACATCCCATGCTTTTATCTCATTTGCAGTAGCTGCTCTACCAAAGCTTACACCTTTAGTGCTCTGCTCATTGTATTTATACGCAGCGTAGTTACCTTTTTCTCTTGGGTAAGTTACACCACCGTCAATAGCTCCCGGTTTTGATTTGTAAATACTTGGTGCTGCAGAACTCGCAGCAGCCATAGCAAGCGTTGAACTCAATGCCAATGTCATACCAATAGTTACTAATTTACGATCTAATTTGAACATTACTTACCTCCCCCATATCACTTACTGCCCAGGTACAAATTGCATTTCTGTGGTAAACACCTTCAACACCAACAACAGCTTTTTCCTGGTTAACTGTCGGTTGAACATTCTTAGAGTCATCATAAGAACGACTTTGCAATAATAATGGCTTACCTTCGTATTTGTACATGTATGAGAATCTTGTCCAGGCTTTTGGAAGAACCAAACCTTTAAGATTCGCTTCAACCCAGTTTTTCCCACCATCAAAACTAATATCTACACCTTCAATAGTACCATGACCGCTCCATGCCAAACCTTCGATCTCAACTAGATCACCTTTTTCAAGGTCAGTCCATGGAACCTCAGGACATGGAGATGTAATAATAGAGTTTACTTCAACTGCATAGAAATGCTGTATCGCTTTACCACTTGCAGTAAGTGCTGTATACTTGGAAGTTTCCTCTTTTGCATACCATGGCTTGTCACCAAATTCTAATCTTTTTAGCCACTTAACACAAAGGTTGGCTTCCCAACCTGGTGCCATTAAGCGAACTGGATAACCCTGCTCAGGACGTAGTGCTTCACCATTTTGTGCATATACGATCATTACATCGTCAAGCACTTTCTCAATTGGTAATGTTCTACTCATCTCTGAAC
>JAGGRU010000039.1 GCA_021159425.1 Sulfurovum sp. | reverse complement strand
GCAAATAAGGCACAAATAAGAGCTATAGATTCATTTTGATATTTTCTAGCTATAAAAAGAGGATCTGGTTTTTCGTAAGAGAGTTCAAAGGTATTGTTTCGAGATTCTACTTCTTTATCTAAGAGGGTTTTCGTATCATTTAAATTCAATATAGCCCCCGTAGGATCGGTTTACCGATCATCAAAACGTAAAATGCTCACCCAAATAATGCTTTCTAACATTCTCATCATTGGCAATTTCATCACTCGTTCCGGCAGCCATCATTTCACCGGATCTCATTACATAAGCCCTGTCACAAATACTCAGGGTTTCACGAACATTATGGTCTGTAATCAGAATCCCCATGTTCAGATCAACAAGCTGCTTGATAATACTTTGTATATCCAGAACAGCAATAGGATCAATTCCGGCAAAAGGTTCGTCAAGAAGCAGGAATTTAGGTTCACCTACCAAAGCCCTGGCTATCTCAACCCTTCTTCTCTCTCCACCACTAAGACGTATACCTATACGTGACCGAATGGGTTCAATATTAAAAATTTCAAGAAGTTTATTTATACGTGGTTTTACAGTCTCTTTTGGGAGTTTCAATGCTTCAGCTGCAATAAGCAGGTTCTCTTCAACCGTAAGGTCTTTAAAGATGCTTGATTCTTGTGGCAAATACCCTATTCCCATCTGTGCACGTTTACTAAGAGGTAAGAGAGTGATATTTTCATCATCTAAAAAAACTTCCCCTGCTGTTGCATCTGTTAAACCGCATACCATATAAAATGAAGTTGTTTTACCTGCTCCGTTTGGTCCAAGCAAGCCAACGATTTCTCTACTGCTTACTTTAAGAGAAATATCATGAACTATTTTGGTTTTTTTGATGGTTTTAGCAAGGCCTATGGCTTCAAGTGTATGCATTAAATAATTATCCTGTATGTTCTATTGTATTCATTTGCTTCTATTTCGACAATTGCAACATTATAGCCAACACCTTCTAAAAAGGCTTTAAGTTCATCTGAACCCCACTCTACTATATGCCACCCACTCTTCTCAAACTCTTCAAAGAGTCCCAGTTGCATAAATTCTTCGTGATCTAAACGATAGAGATCATAATGGTACAAACTACTGCCATCTGCTGCATCATAACATTGTTGCAAAGAGAAAGTAGGCGATGTCACTTCACCTTCAATGCCTTTAGATTTAGCTATGGCTTGCGTCAGTGTTGTTTTGCCTGCTGCGAGGTCACCACGAAGAAATACGATAGCATTAGAGGGTAAAGTTTCATTTAGATACTTTACAACTTTATCCAGTTCTGTTAAGGATGCTTGTATTTCTTTTACCATTTATTATCCAATCTATCATTTTGGTCGATAAATCGACCCTACCAAGACAAATGACCGTAGGGTCGGTTCACCGACCACAGCCATCAAAAACGATTTGAAACTTCCGATATAAATTCTAAATGTTTAGCAGCTTTACCAGAGTCAAGCCCTGCTTTTGCCATTGCTATCGCTTCATCGATGTCTCTTACATTTCCATCAAC
>JAGGRU010000038.1 GCA_021159425.1 Sulfurovum sp. | reverse complement strand
TCTCTTTAAAAGTTTTTAGTTTAGTCACCGTATCTAGCGTAATTTTTCCTGCTTTACTCTCATCTTTATGGGCGATGAGTATGCGTGCCAACGATGCAAATGGCGGGTAATTTGCCATCTCCAAGAATGCCAGTTCATCTTGTATGAACTCTTCATAATCATTCAAATAGCTTTTAAAAAATTCTGCATCTCCTGTCTGAACAATGACATCTGCCTCTTTTGCCCTGCCGGATCGTCCTGCAATTTGAAAAAGTAAAGACATGGCTCTTTCTCTCGCTCTGTAATCTGCCAAACCCAAAATGTGATCCAACCCCATAATGACCGAAAGCGTGATACCTGAATAGTCATGCCCCTTAGAGAGCATCTGCGTACCTAACAATAAATTACTCTCAGCCCTCTCAAAACGTCCCAAAGCTTCTTTTAACTTCTTGGCTGTAGTAATGCTGTCTCTGTCAAACTGTTCAACCTGTATACCTTTTATCGCATCAGAAATGATCTCTATAGCTTCTACCGTTCCCATGCGTTCACTTTTGAGTGGTGTATGTCCACACTGTGTACAGGTATCGACTATCGCTTCCGTATAGTTACAGTAATGGCATTTCAAGTGTCTGTATTTTCTATGCAGCGCCATCCCCACAGAACAGTAAGGGCAGAGATGTGTTTTTCCGCAGCGTTCACAATAGAGGTACTTAAAGTTTCCTCTTGTGGGTAAAAAAAGCAGTGACTGTTCTTTGGCTGTAAAATTTTTATGCAGCATGGTTAATATGGGTCTGTTGATACTGTCACCTGTAATGAAATGATACTTTTTCTTCGCTTCCACATAGGGTTTTCCCAGTTTCACAACATCATATTTATGGTAAGAGGTCATAGAAGGTGTAGCAGATGCCAAAACAACTTTTGCCCCCAACTTCTGCCCCATAAGCACTGCCACATCACGCGCATGGTAACGCGGTCGTGTCATCGCCTTATAGCTGTCATCATGCTCTTCATCTACGATGATCAATCCCAGGTTTGAAAGCGGAACAAACAAGGCAGACCTTGCCCCTGCAATGATCCGTATGCTCCCCTCTTCAATACCTTCCAAAATAGAAACTTTTTTCTTCTTTGTCAACTTGGAATGCCACATCGCCACAGAGTCACCAAAATAGACTTTAAGGCGTTTTTCCATTTGTGGGGTAAGAGATATTTCCGGCATGAGGAATATGGAAGTTTTGCCCTCTTCCATCATCTTTATTATCAGAGAAATAAAAATTTCTGTTTTTCCGGAACCTGTTACGCCGAAGAGCAAGGCTTTGTCTTTGTTTAAGAGTTGATCGTAGGCTTTTTGTTGAATGTCAGATAACGTAGGTCGGGGTACCCTTACCCCGACATTTTTATTTTGCATATCACATATATTTGTTTGCAAATTTCCGTCGGGGTGGGGGCACCCCGACCTACGGTAAGGTAAAAACAAAGATATTGCTTCCCCAAACGAAGAAAAATAATACTCAGAAATAAACTTGGCGATCTCCATCTGTACATTGGTATAATA
>JAGGRU010000300.1 GCA_021159425.1 Sulfurovum sp. | reverse complement strand
ACAGATTCCTAGAACTCATACGACACTTCAATAAAAACAAGAAAGACTTTCATGAAAACTAAACTAAAAACCATCATCCAAAACGGTGAAGGCTTAACCACCGAATTTAAAGAGTCAAAATCTAAACTCAATAAAGACATTTACGAAACAGTATGTGCATTTCTCAATAGAGATGGTGGAGATATATTGTTGGGAGTGCGTGATGATGGTGTCATCGTTGGGGTGGATGAGGACAAAATAGAAGGGATGAAAAAAGACTTCCTGACAGTCATCAACAACCCTCAAAAGCTCAATCCTCCTGTTTATTTGAGTGCAGATATTGTAGAGATGGACGGTAAGAAGATATTGCATATTTTTGTACCTCCAAGTGCATCGGTACATACGATGAATGCTAAGATCTTTGACAGAAATGGTGATGGTGATTTTAACATCACCGGCAGACACTCACAAATAGCAGACCTATACCGCAAAAAAGACACAAACTATAGCGAAAACAAAATATTCCCTTTTGCTACACTGGATGATATGCGCTTAGATCTGTTAGAAAAAGCACGCATGAGAGCCAAAAATGAACATAGCGGAACCCACCCCTGGATGAACATGGATGATATGGAACTTTTAAAAAGTGCCGGACTTTACAAAAAAGACATCAGTACAGGTAAAGAAGGCATAACCCTTGCAGGCATTTTACTTTTTGGGAAAGATGAAACCATACAGAGTGCATTGCCTCACCATAGAACCGATGCCATACTCAGAAAGGTAAACCTTGACAGATATGATGACAGAGATGACATAAGAACAAATCTACTCGAAAGTTATGAGAGACTGACACTTTTTGTAGCCAAACATCTCAATGACCCTTTTTATCTTGAGGGCGATATACGCATAAGCCTTAGAAACAAGATCTTCCGTGAAGCCATAGCCAATATACTCATTCATAGAGAATACAGCAATGCCTATACGGCGAAGATGATCATAGGAAAAGACAAAGTTGTTTTTGAAAATGCAAATAAAGCACATGGTTTTGGAGAGATAGACCCTGAAAACTTTATGCCTTTTACAAAGAACCCGGCAATTGCAAAAGTCTTTAGAGAGATAGGGTATGCAGAAGAACTCGGAAGCGGTGTAAAAAACCTTTACAAATACGCTAAACTTTACGGTGGAAGTGACCCTAAGCTTGTTGAGAGTGATGTATTTACTACTACTATAATGCTTGATGAAGTTATGACACAAGTTAATACCCTAGTCAGTGACCAGGCTAGTGACCAAGATGAAAAAACTAGGGTAAAAACTAGGGTAAAGACTAGGGTAAAGATTATTGAAAAAATAACATCTACGCCAACTATCACAAATCAAGAATTAGCCTCTGAGCTAAAACTTACACTGAAGGGTATTGAGTGGCAGATCAAAAAACTAAAAGAAGAAAAACTCATTGAACGTGTGGGGTCTGCACGAAGTGGACATTGGGAAGTGATCGATAGAAAGACAGGTTTATAAAATAATGGCAAATCAAACCTACAGAGTCCTTGAACTCATACGACGCTTCAATAAC
>JAGGRU010000107.1 GCA_021159425.1 Sulfurovum sp. | reverse complement strand
GTTGGATATAATACTTTAGCGAGTAGAGTTTATGCTGATCTACAGACAATTGTTACCTGAATTCCCGAACAATTATACCTATGAAATAGCATCCACCCCCAGCAACTCATAAAGTTCCTGCTGTTTCTTGGTTACTTCACCCACTATCGGTTTTGTGTTAGGCTGTCTAAACCGTTCAATAACATCAAGTTCATCCAATACTCCCTGCAAAGTAAAACGTTTAAACAGACCTTGTGTATCCATCTGTTGCTTTATATAAGAGAGATAGATCAAGGCAATAAACTGAACAAAGAGTTTTCCTTCAAGACGCTCTTCGGATGAGACTGAAGTACGCCTAAAGTTCAAACGGTTTTTCAGATCATCATATGCCTTTTCAATCAAGTCTTTAGAACGATAGACATCGATCGCTTCCAAAGGGTCTTTAATACCATTACTGATCAAGGCGAAATAACCGAAGTTTTTCTCCTTCTCCTTGACAGCCTCCTCTTTAACACTAAGCTGTACTCCTCTTACCGGTGTCTCATGAATCTCAAAGTATCTCTGATACAGCTTTTCATGTTTGTTGATACGCTTATTGGAGCGTAACTCCTCTTCCAGTTGGTCAAGTGTCTTATTAAAACGTAACTTCTCATCCGTGGCGCGTTGATCATTGTAATAAAGATGGAGATAAATACGACGTTTCTCTTTGATCACTTCACCACTGCGAGGTCTTACTTCACTATAGTCCCAGTCGGTGCTAAAGGATTGCATATAAAGTGCATGACGAGCACTGTAGTTAGCATGTGTCACCATCGTGTCTCTGACATCATCTAGATGGTGTTTGATGAACTTGAGTGAGATCTTAGCCCCTAAAAGAAACTTATAGTGATGTTGATACATGGCATTAATATTAGCTTCACTGTAAAAACCACGATCAAGTACTAACTTCACCTTTTTGATATTAAGGAACTCGAGATCACTCAGTAACTTTGTAATAGTCTTTACATCAGAGATATTACCAGGGAGTTTACGATAAGAGACGGGTAGTCTTGATGTCTGTCCCAACAATAATGCCAGGTTGATCTGAGCTAAGGGATCATGGTCTTTATTAACACCATAGCGCACTTGCTTCATTGTTTGTGAATATGAAGAGATAGAGGTTGTATCATAGGCTAAGTACTCCTCTTCTAAACGTCTGGCACTCTGTAAAGCGAAGAAACGCTGCTTGGCATCTTCAGTGACAGATCCAAAGAGCTCACTGCTGCGTTGTGAAGCGATCTCTTTAGCATAAGGGTGTTCATGTGTACGCTCCCAATGTGCAAACCTGCTAAGGGGATTCCTATCTTCCAAGATAAGGTAATAGGCAATAGAAAGTATCTGTTTGTAGGTATCAGGAAAACAGCGTTTCAGATCATCACGAATACCCAAGATCTCACCGATCTTATCAAAGAGATAGGTCGCGCCATAAAATCGTCTTTGATGGGTAGTGACTGCAACAGGACCGGGTTTAACACTGTCACATTGTCGTTCTTTGAAACGTCGGTTATAGATGATCTCTCCACTCTCAGGATCAAGCTTACCAATACAAAT
>JAGGRU010000086.1 GCA_021159425.1 Sulfurovum sp. | reverse complement strand
ATAAGTCTGAACTTGCCCTCAGGTACAACAAAATTATATTCCTCTTTCCAGGTAGGCATTGCATCAATACCCTTGTCTGCCAAACTTAAAAGGTTACATTCAAGTTTCCCTGATGATGTTTTAAGTTTACCGCCACCCACAGAGTATGCCTTCTCTTTTTCAGGATAATACTGATGTACATTGGCAGAGAGTTTTTTATAATAGGTATCCATTTTAGGATAATACACCCCATGTTCTTTCAATGCTTCAGCTGCACCATGATGTTCATGTACTGCATGCTCATTGATCTCTTTCTGGTCATATGCGTATATTTGAGTCATATCATATTCAGCTTTATAGTAATCCTCTTCATTAGATTCAGCAATACCCTCTTTCACTTCATCATCATACTTTTTCGTAACATCAAAAATCGGTCTGGAGAGTTGTTCTGTTAAACCGCGTAAAATTTCATTGACCGGTTTTGTCTCATACATAGGATCAACCACTTTATTACGCTGAGCGATAGACGGCTCTACCCCGGCAAATGTTTTCACAGGATCTGTTCGTTCCAAATAAGTACATTCAGGAAGTACCACATCTGCATACATCACAGTATCACTCGGCATCGTATCGATACAAACGACAAGTTCCATCTTCTTAAGCATTTCAGCTGTTTTAGCCATATTTGGCATGTTCATCATTGGGTTATGTTTATAACAGAACATTCCACGCACTTTATAAGGCATTTTATTCTCTAAAAATCTGTTTCTCCATCCCAACCAAGAACCACCACCGGCAACAACAGCACAGTCATCATATCCGGCTTCAGTCTTGTTAATAGCTCTTGATCTTGCTTTATCATACATAGGGATTAATGTTTCATGCCCTTTAAGAGAGATCTTATCACCAAAGATCAATCCACCTTTTGTATCGATCCCTCCTCCAAGTCCTTGGAAGATCGCCATTGCACGACGAAGTTGGAAGTCATTTTTTGCAAATGTACTTCTTCTTCCCGGATAATAGACTGCCTTAGGTGCATGAGCCATGAACTCTCTTGCAATTTTATAAATTTCTTTCGCTTTGATATTTGTAAGAGGTTCTGCCCATTCAGGTGTATATTTATTGGAAAGCACATGTGATTTATACTCTTCAAACCCGTTAAAGTGCGCCTCTACATACTCTTTATTGTAAAGTTCTTCAGTCAATACCACATGTGTCAGTGCCAAAACAAAGGCTAAGTCAGTTCCAGGATTGATCGCTAACCACTTGTCTGCTTTGGCCGCAGTATTGGTAAAACGAGGATCAACACAAATCAGTTTTGCACCTCTTCCTTTGGTTCTTTTGAAAAGATCCATAGTATCCGGAGTAACGATTGCTTCTGCTCTGTTGGCACCTGCCATAATGACATACTCTGCATTATCTAAGTCTGCCTGAGGATAAGCTCCTATAGTAACACCATACCCTGATGCTACCGTCTGCAAACAGATAGACGCATGGTTAAGCCAGTTGGCTGAACCGAATGCTTCATAAAAAGTTTTAAAAGTATGTTCTGCCATACCCTCACCTGCACAGAAAAGGAATGATGAACGATT
>JAGGRU010000146.1 GCA_021159425.1 Sulfurovum sp. | reverse complement strand
ATACCGATAAATTTTGCTGTTTTTATCATTTTGATAAAGTAAAATCACTTAGCCCAGAAGCATTTGTAAATAAACTTAAAGTTGATTTTCCTTCTCTTGAAAAGATCGTTGTGGGCTATGACTTTCATTTTGGTAAAGGCAAGGCTGGTAATGCAGAGATGCTGCAGGCATTGTGTGATAAAGAAGTGCTTGTTGTAGATGAGGTGAGCATTGAGGGCATACCTGTGCATTCCCGGACCATTAAAACATATTTGCGAGAGGGTAATGTGGAGATGGCAAATAAATTACTAGGTCGAAGATATTGTATAGACGGTGAAGTGATCGCCGGACAGGGGCTTGGTAAAAAAGAGCTTGTTCCTACACTTAACCTTCATGTAGAGCATTACCAACTCCCTTTAGAAGGTGTGTATGCTACACGAACCAAGATCGGTGAAGAGTGGTTAAGCTCTGTGAGTTTTTTAGGGCATCGTGTAACTACAGACGGTTCTTATGCTGTTGAGACACATGTAATAGACAAAGATATTGGTGAGGTAAGTGGTAAAGTTGTACTTGAGTTTGTATCATTTATACGTGAAAACCAGAAGTTTGATGGGTTAGATGGTCTGAAAAAACAAATTCAAGATGATATTGATATGGCAAGAAAGATTGTATGAAGAAAATTATAAAGAACATAAGTATCTTACTGCTACTGGGATATGTAGGTATGGGCTTGTTCTTGTATCTTAATCAGAGAGACTTCCTCTATTTTCCCACGCCTGATACTCCTACTGCATACAAAAATATGACACTTCAAAATGAAGGAGCTTCTATCAATGTCATCGTCTTGAATGAAGGGCATAAGAATGCCATACTTTATTTTGGAGGCAATGCAGAGTCTATGGCACAAAGCTCTGATTATATTGCACAACAATTCCCTACATTTACAGTCTATCTGATGGATTACAGAGGATATGGAGGGAGTACAGGAGAACCAACGGAAAAAGGTCTTTACAGTGATGCTTTGAAGCTTTACGACACCATTAAACCGAAGCATAACCGTATCTCCATAGGGGGACGCTCTTTAGGTTCCGGCATAGCCACTTATGTTGCTGCATACAGAGAAGTCTCTAAACTTGCACTGATTACTCCTTTTGACAGTATAGTCAATGTTGCTCACGGAAGATACCCTATCTATCCGGTATCATTTTTACTACATGATAAATATGATTCTGAGAGTAGAATAAAAAAGATCAAAGCAAAAACATTTATAGTCATGGCACAAAATGACAGGATCATTACAAAAGAACGTACACAACAACTTATAGATGCTTTTGACCCCTCTCAGTTAGAAGTGAAGATAATTAAAAATAGAGGACATATTGATATCTCTTCGGATGCCACATATTATAAGATCATGCAAGATTTTATTGGTGAGGGGTAAGTTTATGATAAAATTGCAGCATGAAAGATAAAAATGAAACAAGATAAAGTATTTGCCAAACCTATAGAAAAAATGTTTGAATTGGATGCAGCTGTGGCTACGGCTTTTGATGGCCCGCCAAGTCGTACCACAACTACGACCCCCTCGAACC
>JAGGRU010000017.1 GCA_021159425.1 Sulfurovum sp. | reverse complement strand
GCATAAGACCTTTTGGTCCAAGTACTCTTGCTACTTTACCAAGAACACCCATCATGTCAGGTGTAGAGATAACAATATCAAAATCTATTTTACCCGCCTGGATTTGCTCAATAAGCTCATCTGAACCTACCAAGTCTGCACCTGCTGCTTTAGCTTCGTCCGCTTTAGCATCTTTAGCAAATACTGCTACTCTTACTTTTTTACCAGTTCCATTAGGAAGAACAACTGATCCTCTAACCATTTGATCTGCATGTCTTGGGTCAACGTTTAAGTTTAGTGCAACTTCAACTGTCTCATCAAATTTTGCTGATTTAAGTTCTTTAAGTGTAGCCATCGCTTCATCAACACTGTACTCTTTAGTAACATCTACTATTTTAAGTAGTGCTTCTCTTCTTTTACTTGGTTTTTTTGCCATTTTTTTCTCCGCTTTATATGCTCCCACATTTTAAATCTGTGGTTATGATTTATACTATCTATGTAGTATTAGTCTGTTATTTCAACACCCATACTTCTACAAGTTCCAGCGATGATATTTGCCGCCATCTCTCTGTCATTTGTATTAAGGTCAACAATTTTTTGATCGATAATTTCGTCAAGTTTCGCTTTAGTAATAGAACCAACTTTGTTAAGAATTGGATTATCTGTACCTTTTTTAAGACCTGCTGCTTTTAAAATAAGGTCAGATGCAGGCGGTTGTTTAGTCTCGAATGTGAAACTTCTGTCTGCATATACTGTAACAATTACAGGGATCTTGAACCCCATTTTATCTTTTGTCTTTTCATTAAAAGCTTTACAAAACTCCATAATGTTAACACCACGTTGTCCAAGTGCAGGACCTACTGGTGGTGATGGATTTGCTGATCCGGCCGGGATCATCATTTTGAACTTTTCAGTTATTTTTTTTGCCATCTGTTCTTCCTTTGTTTGATTTAACCTTTATCAGGTTATATTATTTTTTCGACTTGCGTGTATAGTATCTCAACTGGTGTATTTCTACCAAAAATTGAAACATTCAATTTCAGTGTACCGTGGTTGAGATCATACTCTTCCACCATACCTGTAAAGTTGGCAAACGGACCATCTACGATACGTACCATTTCTCCTGTTTCAAAATCAACTTTAGGTCTTGGTGCAGACTTTTGCTCCAATTTGTCTAAAATGTTTTTCACATCTTTTTCCGGAAGTATTGTAGGTGTCTTTTGTTCACCGATAAATCTAGATACTCTTGGCAAAGATTGGATCTTATGCCAAAGATCAGTATCCAGGTCTATATGTGCGAAAGCGTACCCGGAATACAATGTTCTTTCTGTGATCTTTTTTTCACCATTCTTTACCTCGATCACTTCTTCTGTAGGAACAACAATTCTCTCAACTTTCTCTTCGATACCATAATCGATCACAAGTTGTTCAATTGCTCTTTTTACAGAGAGTTCAGATCCTGAATATGTTTGAATTGCATACCATTGAAAAGCCATCTTTTATCCTATAAAACTGATGATATGATTGATGACATTAAAAGGTCAACCAATGCTAAAAATATTGATATTACAGTCACTACGAGAATAACTGCTAAAAATG
>JAGGRU010000235.1 GCA_021159425.1 Sulfurovum sp. | reverse complement strand
TGATCTGCTTGATGGTCTGTTCGATCACATTGATATCGTTGTCGAATGATCCGTGAGCCAGATCTGTATAATCATTTTTGCGTGAAGTTTTTACTTTACTTTTAGACTTGCCATAGGTAAAGCGTTGTATGGCACTTGTATTTTTGATCCATCTTTTTATTTCGGCATATTGCGCATGGTTATAGATATCTTTTTGTATGGTATATTTCATATCCCATGATGCTGCCATACCAAGAAGCGGTGTTTTGTGAATATCTTCCAGGGCACGGCTGACAAGGTAGAGAAGGGACTTTTTGTAAAGTGCAACACTGTCTGCTCTTTCTCTCTCGTCATCCATCATATGTATAAAGGTTTTGTTTTTCTGTATGATCTTTTTTTCATAGGCATTGAGATAATGTCTATTGGCAAATGCAACTGTACATGCAGGAGCATAGAGCGTAAGTGATTTGACTTGCATTTTGCGTTTGGTGAGTTCATCCAGCCAATGTCCAAACAGTATAGACCCTGCCGAATGTCCTACCAAATGTATTTCGCAGTTAAATTCATCTTGTAACTTTTTTAATGCTTTTGCCATAATGACCATACCGCCTGCTTTGGGGTTGCCGTGTTGCGGATAGCCAGGTACGGCTCTGTCACTGGCGTATTTGGCATTTTCTTTCATCTCTGACCACACACCTTTAACCGCAATTTTATTTGCAAAACTTTCAATGGCTCTATCTATGGAATCTTGCAATTTATCCATCATACCTTTTGCCTGTATACCGGAAGGTGGAATACCTGCACTTGAAAAAATATGATGGATCTTGTCCTCAATTTGATCGGTGATGGATTCCATAAAACCTGTTTTCCATGTGACAAAAAGAGGGTAGATACCATTTTCTTTAAAGTAGGGTGCCATGATCCTGACTCTGTTAATAGAGTCCAGTTCACTGTTGAGACCACCGTGTGCATAGATAGCAATTTTTCTATTTTTCTTGCTTTCCCCCATCCATTTTTTCAGATTCCTGTAGCATATAACTTCTGCTGAAGCTTCCGTATTTGGCTGCGAAACAATAGTACGCTTTGGTCTTCCGTCATTGCCTATGACAAGTGTATGTTTATACGCTTTCTCTTCACTCCATGGTCTTACATCGGTATTTGAATAGTTATATTTGAGAGCCCTGCCTATGGCACTGTTTTCAATTTTTGTGAAATCTGCACCGACAGTCTGTAGTGCGTTGCTGGAAAAGGTATGGGGTGATGATTCCCTATGAACTTTGGCACCTCGAACGGCTACCCATGCATCGTTTCCATTCTCCACCCAATCACTGTATGGAATGATGGCAAAGCCAAGGTAGCCCCATTGCGTACCCCAAGAATTCTGTACGATAAAGCCATCTGGATTGTATCCTACAATGGCAAAGGCATGACCACCAATTTTGTTGTTACTTTGTTTTATGATAGACAGTTCTTTTGTTGTTTTAAGCCACCATCCTTGATGTACCGTAGCAGAACAGTAAATTGCACCCACTTCTCTAATGGCGGCTTGCATATCAACCACAGAATCTTTATTGATTCTGTAGTAGGCACCCAGAGGATTAAAAACAGC
>JAGGRU010000233.1 GCA_021159425.1 Sulfurovum sp. | reverse complement strand
ATACTGATGAACCTTCCCCATGTCGATAAGGTGGTGTTTGTAGTGGACAGAAAAGATCTTGATTATCAGACTACCAAGGAGTTCAATAGCTTTAGCGATGGATCAGTGGATGGAACAGACAATACCAAGGCACTGGTAAAGCAACTTGGAAATGATACAAAACTCATTGTGACGACCATACAGAAGCTCAATACAGCCATTAGTAAAGCACGGTATCAAAGCAGTATGGAGGGCTTGAAAGAGAAGCATATAGTCTTTATTTTTGATGAGTGCCACAGAAGCCAGTTTGGTGAGACACATATGAAGATCACCAAGTTTTTTGATAAGCACCAGATGATAGGGTTTACGGGTACACCCATATTTGTAAAAAATGCAGTAGGCAATAAACTAGGCAAGAGAACCACCAAAGAGCTTTTTGATGACTGTCTCCATAAGTATGTCATCACTGATGCCATCAATGACGACAATGTACTGAAATTCAGTATAGAGTATGTAGGTAGATACAAAGAGAAAGAGAGTGCCAACAATATTGATATAGATGTTGAAGCCATCGATACCAAAGAGCTGCTTGAGAGTGAAGATCGACTTGACAAGATCACGGACTATATCATCGCTAACCACTCAAGAAAAACACACAATAGAGAGTTTACAGCAATGATGGCTGTAGGGTCTGTAGATCTGCTCATTAAGTATTATGAAATGTTTAAAACCAAGAAAGAAGCTGGTGAGCACAACTTAAAGATCGCAACCATATTCAGCTACTCTGCCAATGAAGATGATAAAGATGCAAATGGCATGACTGGGCTTGATGAGGGTGATGGTGCCCATATAGACAGTGAGCATATCAATGTACATAGTCGTGAGAAGCTTGATGCGTTTATAGATGACTACAATAAGATGTTTGGCTCTGCCTATAGTACCAGAGACTCTCAGAGTTACTACAACTACTACAATGACATTTCTAAAAAGGTAAAAAATAGAGAGATAGATATACTGCTTGTGGTTAATATGTTTTTGACAGGCTTTGACAGTAAAACACTCAATACACTGTATGTAGATAAGAACTTAAAGTATCATGGACTTATTCAAGCCTTTTCAAGAACCAATAGAATCCTCAATGAACAAAAGTCTCAGGGAAACATCGTCTGTTTTAGAAACCTGAAATCTGCAACGGATGATGCGATTGCACTCTTTTCAAACAAAGATGCAAAAGATGTGATCTTGATGGAGAGTTATGAAGAGTATCTTGAAAAATTTACTGAAGCACTGGAAAGACTAAAACAGATAGCCCCTACCGTTGAGAGTGTGAATGACTTGTATGGTGATGATGCCAAACTTGAGTTTGTCTTGGCATTTAGAGCTCTTATAAGGGTTAAGAACATTCTTGAGTCATTTGTAGACTTCAGTTTTGATGATACGGGGATAAGTGAACAGGACTTTGCAGACTATACAAGTAAGTATCTTGACATTAGAGACAGTATAGGTGTTGGTGATCCTACAGAAAAGGTTTCCATTTTGGATGATGTGGACTTTGAACTGGAATTGATACACAAAGATGAGATCAATGTGGCATACATTTTGAGACTGTTAGCCA
>JAGGRU010000236.1 GCA_021159425.1 Sulfurovum sp. | reverse complement strand
AATTTACTTGACATTTATAAATATAACATGCTATAATTCCCTTATGTATTCAAAAACTAAAACAAGGAGAAATACAATGAAAAAAACATTATTACTTTCAGTAGTAGCGTCAACAATGATTATGGCTGGAGGAGATATCACTCCTGTTGAGCCGGTAATAGTAGAGCCTGTGGCAGAAGTTTCCGGTTGGGAATTTGGTGGACAAGGTGTTCTTTATTACCAAACTCTTGATGTATGGGGAAATGCAGATCTTTTTGACTCTGGTAACTCAAAAGCAGCAGCCGGTGTTCAAGTTAGAGCAGTAAACAAAGACATTATCGGTGGTTTCGGTGCTGGTGTTGAACTTTCAGGAATCTCTGATCTATATCTATATGATGATGTTGTATCTGGTCTTGTTCAAAATGCTGGTAACCAATTTGATGTACTTAATGAAAATGATCTAAATTCAGCTGCAGCATTTACTCAAGCATACTTAACTTATGGAATTGGTAACACAAGCGTTAAAGTGGGTCGTCAATTACTTCCAAAAGCACTTTCTCCATTCGCTTTCTCTGAAGGTTGGAATGTATTCAAAAACTCATTTGAAGCAGCACTTATTGTAAACTCAGATATTGAAAACACTACATTGGTTGGTGCTTATGTATGGAGAGCAAACTCTTCACTAGGTAACCTTAACGACTTTACTGATCTTACCGCAGTAGGTGGTGCAGCAAGAGCTAATGATGGTGTATGGATGTTAACTGCTCAAAACACATCAATTGACAAATTGACTTTGACTGGTACTTGGTACATGGCTCCAGATATGGTAGTTGGTGTTGATGATGCAAACGTACTTTGGGGTGATGCTAAATATGGTTTCGGTGAAAACATGTATGGACTTGTTATTGGTGTTCAAGGTGGTATTGTTATGACTGATGAGCCTCTTATTGATCTTGGTGAAGGAAATTCACTTCAAATTAATGACACAACTGCATGGGGTGCTAAAATCGGTGGAAACTTCGACATGTTTGATGCTTCAATCGCATACTCTTCTGTAGATGATGGTACAGTAAATATTGAAAACCTTGGGACAAATGTAAAAACTCCACTTTACACTCAAATGATCTTTAACCAAAACTCTATCAAAAGAGATTCTGATACTGTTGTTGTAAGAGCTGGGATCAAAGGTCTTGGTGGTAAATTTGGTATAGCATATGGTTATTCTGATATTGGTAATACTGGACTTCCAGCAGTTGCTGGTCTTGCAGGTGGTGATGGTGAATATTCTGAGCTAGATGTTACATACAAAGTTAAAGTATGGAATGACTCTACAACACTATTTGCCGGTTATGTTTATCAAGATGATGACAGAATGGGTGACCTAGTTCTTGTTAATGAAGAAACAGGTGATGTACGTACTTTTGACGGTACTCAAAACATGATCCGTCTATGGGGTAGATATAACTTCTAAGAATCACTTCTTAAAGTTACAACCCTTTAGAGTTCAGGCTTCTGCCTGACTCTAACTTCTTTTTTAAATCTTCTAAATTTTTCATCATAATTATTTTCATAACACACATATCACCCTTCACAATTTATGCTATAATAATATAAAATAAATAAAGGA
>JAGGRU010000398.1 GCA_021159425.1 Sulfurovum sp. | reverse complement strand
ACACCTACTTGCTTAGAAAGAAGGATGTGCTCTCTAGTTTGTGCCATTGGACCATCAGTCGCAGCAATAACAAGAATAGCACCGTCCATTTGAGCAGCACCTGTGATCATGTTTTTAACGTAATCCGCGTGACCTGGACAATCTACGTGAGCATAGTGTCTAGTATCTGTTTCATATTCTACGTGAGAAGTAGCAATCGTAATTCCTCTTTCTCTCTCTTCTGGTGCATTATCAATTGCATCATAATCCATAAGTTGAGTATTACCATTCTTAAGCGCAAGTACTGCTGTAATTGCTGCTGTCAGTGTAGTTTTTCCGTGGTCAACGTGACCAATAGTACCGATGTTAACATGCGGTTTCGTTCGTTCAAATTTTTCTTTAGCCATGCTTTTCTCCTAGCGTAAAATGTTTTAAAGGCAGTATTATACCTAAATTTTCTTAATCTGTATATACCGTATATGGACAGAACTATTACAAAACTGTAACACTTTTGTCCATACCTTGGTGTTGAACCCAAAATCAGGGTGGAGCCCATAGTGAGACTTGAACTCACGACCTCTTCCTTACCAAGGAAGTGCTCTACCCCTGAGCCATATGGGCATTGTGTATGCACAATCAATATTATTATTGTTAAGTTCATAAATTGAATAAATAGGAAAGCTTTTGATATGTGAAGTTACTTGTCTGTTAAGTACATAATTCACACAGCTCCCAGTTTATGGAGCGGGCGAAGGGATTCGAACCCTCGACAGCCTGCTTGGAAGGCAGGAACTCTAGCCACTGAGCTACGCCCGCGTCATTTATGCAACATAACAGTTATGGTGGTGAGTGAAGGATTCGAACCTTCGAAGACGTAGTCAGCAGATTTACAGTCTGCCCTCGTTGGCCACTTGAGTAACTCACCACTTAAATTGTTTGTTTAATACTGGTACAAACACTGATAATTATATTTCTATGGAGCTGGTGAAGGGACTCGAACCCCCGACCTGCTGATTACAAATCAGCTGCTCTAGCCAGCTGAGCTACACCAGCGCCATCATTAAAAGTCATTACACTTAAAATGGACGGGAATTATAGACAAAAAAGTTTTAAAAGTCAAGGGTTTTCATAAAATAATGTAAAATTTCTCTTTTTTTAGGTAATTTCTATAGAATACAAACATAAAAACAGAGGCTGAACAATGAAAATATTACTGGCACCCAGTGAAACAAAAAGATCCGGAGGTGATCTCTCTTTTGATCCACGTACTTTACTCTTTGATAAACTCACCCTTCATCGTATCAAACTTTTACATACCTATACCAATGTACTGCAAAAAGGAGATATGCCTACCCTCTCTAAAATGTTTGGACTTAAAAAAGAGAAAGATATACTCAAATACAAAAGAGATATTATTCATGAATTGACCATGAAATCCATTCAAAGATACACAGGTGTTGCCTTTGATTACCTCAAGTATGAAACATTGGAACCTTCTGCCCAAACATACATAGATGAACACGTCATCCTCTTTTCCAATCTTTTTGGTCCCCTTCGTGCTTCAGACCTCATCCCGGAATACAAACTTAAACAAGGTGAAGCGGTAGATGATATCAAAGTAGAAAAGTTCTACAATG
>JAGGRU010000359.1 GCA_021159425.1 Sulfurovum sp. | reverse complement strand
CTTTAATACCTCTCTGTGCATTAGCAAGCACCTCTGCAAATGAGGAGGCATTAACGGTTATTAATAACCAGCATCAGACCCTGGCAGCACTTCCGTTTGATCGTGGTTTTCCAACGGCAGGTTCCGCAAAAGCCCTGCAAAGTGAATTAGCATTTCAACGTGCTACGCAGGCTTATCTATGGGCTTTACCCATTGTAAATATGCGCGCGATGCAAAAAGGAGGCGCAACAATGATGGGTGGTACGGCTTATAATAAAATTACCGTTTATGAGGATCGTTTAAAAGCCCATACCCTGATTACCACTCCTAACTCAGATGTTATTTATGGTTTAGCTTGGGTGGATATGAAAAATGCCGGCCCATTGGTTATTGATCTGCCAGCTGGTTTACAATGTTTAGTGGACGATATGCTTCATGACGCATTAATTGGCCCAAAGAAAGAAGATGGTTCTCACTATATGGGTGATCTTGGTAATGCTGGACCGGATAAAGGCAAAGGAGGCCTGTTTTTGCTCCTTCCTCCTGGTGAGTCGCGCGAAGATTATGATGCTGACAAGTATTACATCTTTGAATCCAAGCATAACGAAGTATTCCTATTCTTACGTTCATTCTTTAAAGATATGAATGACACGGCACCCGCTGTCGCACGAATGAAAGAAATCAAGGTTTACCCACTAAAAGGCAGTGCCGATAAAATGGAATTTTTCAATGTTTCAGAAGTGCCAAGCAATAACATTGCCCCTACAGACTGGACCTACTTCAAGCAGCTAGATGAAACGGTGCAAGCTGAGCCTGTGATGGATTACGACCCCTACATGAATGGTATTTTAGCCACAATGGGCATCAAAAAAGGGGTTAAATTTAATCCAACGGAGCAAGAGAAGCTCTTGCTGACACAAGCGGTACAAACGGGTTGGAAAATGGCTAAAGAGATTGCGCTTAACTTTGACCAAAAAAGCAGCGAGGCGGTGGCTGATACCATCTTCTGGAAAAATCGTCATTGGATTGCCCATTTTTTGACCAAGAATGGTAACCAATACCAGGCGTCATCTACAACATCCTATAACAACCCTGAAACGGGGCATACCAACGTTGATGCTAAAGCGCATATGTATATCAATCACTACTCAGTTTCAGATGGCATGATAAATGCGAAACCTGGTTCCGGTGCCAAATATGCAGGCTCTTATAAAGATGCAGATGGTAATCCATTAGTCGGTCAGTGTGCTTATTCGATAACCTTACCTGCCGATGTGCCTGCTGGACTATTCTGGTCTGTTACCGCTTATGATGCGCAAACAGCGGCTGGAGTGCCATCGAATAACAAGTATCCATCAATTGGTGATCGTGACAAGCCAAAACAAAATAAAGATGGTTCAACAACACTCTACTTTGGTTATGAATTACCAAAAAATGCACCAGCTGATAACTATGTGCACATACCAGAGACAGTGAACTGGTTCTCACTGCTCCGTTTATATGGACCTAAGGAATCGTTATTTACAGGCAAATGGATTCCTGGTGATTTTGAGAAATTAAACTGTAAAAAATAATTAAACTCAATAGTGAGTATTTTGTATCGAGAGGAAACCTTATAAAGTTTATTTTATAAGGTTTTAAG
>JAGGRU010000257.1 GCA_021159425.1 Sulfurovum sp. | reverse complement strand
AAACTCGTTCCCATGCTGTGCGTGGGAATGCATATATCAATCTGTAACTACTCACCCCTTCTAAAAGACCCTATCCCCATAAAGAACCCCTCTCAAAGAGTCAAATTCATTTAAGCCTCGTTTTCTTGAAGTATCAACAATAGATCTCAAAGCAGCATAATCTTCTGCACCCTGAACTGTTTTAAACTGCCCTGACACTTTGAGTTTTACTTTAACATTTCTGATAGCACGCTCACTACCGTTATTGTCTGGGGGTATGTTTGGGTGAAGTAAAAACGTAAAGATTTTGTCTCGTGCTTTTGTCAATGATTTAATCTGTTTGTGTGTCTCGCTCTTTTCAATGGTTGGCTGCTCCAAAAGATAAGTAAAACTCTTTTCATATTCCTGCTTGAGGATAACTCTTTGTTGGATAGTCATCTCCTCTTTATGATCAATCATTGCCTCTTTAAGAAGTTCTTTTATGTTTTTCATCTCTTTGCTGTTATCACACTCTATTGCATAGTTAAGATCTCTAAGCTTGTGTGCTAAACACAACTGTTCACTTCGGGCAATGAGCGAAGAGTAAGAAGAGTAGTTATCATGTACAACACAGGCATTCACAAAGCCATCTTCAAAGGTGTCGTCAATCACTTTTGTTGCACGTGACTTATTCACAACAATCAGTGTATCCTCAGAGTTTTGAAATACCCAGTTCCAGTGTCTGTTACCATTGACCTTACAGCCTGTCTCATCAATACCGACCAGTCCACTAATGGCAAGCCGCGCTTTGATCTTCTCTAGTTCACTCTGTGAAGCTGTGGCGGATCGTTTGAGTATCCTGTCAACTGTTCCCTCGGAGAGTAAAACATTAAATAAGTTTGATACTAATTGAACAATACGTGCATAAGAGAGATAGTGCGAGACAGAGAGGTACGAGACCAGTGCTTGAATATTGATACCATAACTGATATGTGGAGCTACACCCTTTGCAAAAGCATTATCATGATTCTCATAACCACATGCAGGGCATATCTTGGAAAAACTTTGATACTCACTTATCTTCGCAGTAATTTGCTGTAAATCAATATCCAACACTTGTCGTTTCTCCTTCAGTGCTTCAATCGTGTCTCTTAAAGCACTGCCACACTTCTCACAGTGTTCAATGGAAAAAGGGATTGTGGTGATCATATCAGGTTTATTACTTTGGCGAAGTGTCTTTGCCACTCTGCCTGGTTGACCTCCAGGTTTATTATTGCTTTTTTTACGCAAGCTCTGATTCTTCTTTTTCTTGTTGATATCGCTGGATGGTGCAATACTGGAATTATCTGAATGCTTTTTAGGTTTCTCTTGAACAATATTTTTCTGAAGATCTTTAATATATTTCAATAATTCTTCATGAGACAGCTTATCAAGTTCATCTGTACTTTTAATAGAAAACTCTATTTTTATCTTTCTTTTTTTCAAGGAAATCACCACTCTTTTTAGATGTACAATTATAGCTAAAAGTGCGTAATACAGGGCTTTATTTGGGGTAAAATGTGAAGATATTTTTAATGTTTTTGGATGAACTTATTGAAGTGCTTTTCCCCGGAAATCTTGTTTGAATTTGGGGTGAGTAGTTACAAAAATTTAATCTGTTTTAGC
>JAGGRU010000033.1 GCA_021159425.1 Sulfurovum sp. | reverse complement strand
TCTACTTTCAAGTCTCGCAATACAGGATGGTACTGCAATGGCTCAATGACATCACCGGGTTTGACTTTGTATGAACAGGAGAGTTCTTCTCTTCCATTGACACGTACAGCACAGGTTCCACAGACAGAAGCCCGACACCCTGCCGAGAAAGTAAGTGTTGCATCCTGTGTCTCTTTAATGTAAGTCAGGGCATTGAGAAGGGGTATTTCACCTGCGGGGAGTGAATAGAGTTGATGGGTGTTTGTTTTGCTTCTTAGAATTTTTATTTGCATAATAAATCTCTTTTTAAATTATAAATAAGTAGGGTTGGTTTACCGACCAAATAAGAACAAGGTATGAAAATTTTGGTCGGTAAACCGACCCTACGCATCATCATTATGACTCCCTCTTCCATTGTAAAACAATATGTTTTTTGAGATCTTCATTTTCACTTTCAAAACCCAACTTATAATGTGCACCACGGCTTTCATCTCTTGCAATGGCTGAGGAGATGATAGTAGGGGCCAGAAGCAGGGCATTTTTAAATTCAAGAAAGTCGATGAGGTTTTGGTTGTTTGTAGGACTTTTATCTGAAATGCCCATTGTTTTTTGGGCTATTTGCATCTCAATGACTTCTTCAAGTGCCTCATTGAGCTGCTTATTTTCTCTGACAATACCTACTTTTTCATAAAAGAGATTACCCAGTAACTCTCTGTATGGGTAGAAGTTTTGTGGATTTTCTTGTGCATATACAGCATCTATCTCTACCTGGTCTTTTTGTTTCTGTGTCTCTTCGGCAGGTTTGGATGAGGCATAAATAGAGTGCTTGTAGGCATTTTCTCCTGCAAAACGTCCAAAAGCAACGATCTCAAGCAGTGAGTTCCCTCCCAGTCTGTTGGCTCCATGCACTTTTGCATTGGAACATTCCCCTACTGCAAAACACCCTTTGATCCCATTGATCTCAAGTGCATAGTCGACATCTATTCCACCCATGGTGTAGTGCGCCACAGGTTTGATGGGGATGAGTTCAGTGGCAGGGTCTACATGTTCATGTATTTTGCAGAGTTCTACCTCTTGAGGCAATAACTCCATAAGTTTCTCTTCACCTAAATGACGTACATCCAAAAAGACACGCTGACCCTCTGTAATTTGGGCAAAGATTGCACGTGCCACTTCATCACGGGGTTTGAGTTCATCTATAAAACGCTCATTTTTTTCATTGACAAGGTAGCCACCTTCTCCACGGGCAGACTCTGAGATGAGAATAGCAGAGTGTTTAAGTGCGGTAGGGTGGAACTGTATAAACTCCATATCTGAGACCGCACCTCCGGCACGAAGTACCGCAGCGACACCATCTCCTGTTGAACCATAAGCATTGGTTGTGTTCCCATGATAGAGAGACCCATACCCACCTGTAGCCATGACCACAGACTTGGCATCTATCTGTACTACTTCACCTGTACGCATCTCTAAAAAAGTAGCACCTTTGACAATGTCATCTTTGACAATGAGATTAAGCAGATAGTGTTCATCTAAAAAATCAATATCTTCTTTCAGACAAGTGTCATACAGTGTATGCAGTATTTTCAATCCGGTATAGTCCTGTGCATAACAGGCACGTTTGGCTGATGCCCCACCCATTTGACGTTGGGC
>JAGGRU010000250.1 GCA_021159425.1 Sulfurovum sp. | reverse complement strand
ACGCTACAAACCAACTTCATTTATTCAACGCATATCACACTAATTCAAGTATAATTTCATCATCAAGCTATATTTTCAGAAGGGGAACACAATGGATAAACTCACAGAATATTTAAATGCACATCCAAATGATGAACTGCACCCCTCTGAGATAGCCAATCTTCTTAAAGATATGAATGAAAAAAGTTTTGATGAAGCGATTCAGTCAATTCCCAAGGAGTTTATTGCCGATGTTGCCCTTGAACTTCCGGATCGATATTTTGAAGATGTAGTTGAGTCTTTTACTCCTGAAGAGTTAGCCCAGTCCGTTTCTGAACTGGAATCAGATGACCAGACAGACTTTATTCAGGAACTTGAAGAGGTTGACCACAGCATTGCCAAAGAGGTATTTGAAAAGCTTCATGAAGATGACCAGGCAGATATTTTACATCTTAAACAGTATGATGAAGATGAAGCCGGTGCCTATATGCAAACTGAGGTCTATGCAGCTAATTTGCAGGATACAGTCCATGATGTTATTAAAGAGTTTTCTAGACTTAGAAAAGAGGATGAACTTGAAAATGTAACGTATCTTTTTGTGACAGATGAGAAAAATATTTTGCGTTACGGAATTGGTTTAGATAACTTGCTTGTGTTTGATTTTGATAAAACATTGCAAGAGAATATTGAAGAGAATCCTGAAAAATATAAAACTGTAAGAGGTAACAATCATGATGATATTCAGGATATAGTACAGAAATTCCAGGAGTATGATCTCTCTTCCCTGCCTATAGTAGATTATAACGGAGCCTTGCTTGGGCGTATTACTTCAGATGACATTTATGATGTTATCAATGAACAGGCAACAGACCAGATGTATAACCTTGCAGGGGTGAATGATGATGCAGAAGAAGATGATGATCTTTTAAAAGCCGGAAAAGCACGTGGAGTATGGTTGGGTATTAACCTTGTAACTGCCATTGCTGCCTCATTGGTCATCGGGCTTTTTGCAGAGACTTTGCAGAGTATTGTTGCTTTGGCTATTTTAATGCCTATTGTGGCTTCAATGGGTGGTAATGCAGGGACTCAGAGTCTGACAGTTGTTGTGCGTCAACTTGCTCTTGGTGACATTGCAAAACATGATGCATACAGAACCATTAAGAAAGAGGTGATCCTCTCTCTTGCAAATGGTCTTGTTTTCGCTATAATCATGGGAATTATTGCCTCCCTCTGGTTTGATAAAGGGATGTTGGGTATTGTTATAGGACTTTCTATGATCATAAACCTCTTCATGGCAGGGTTTATCGGTTCAATGGTACCTCTGTTGCTGAAAAGAATGGATATTGATCCTGCCATAGGATCTACGGTTATTTTGACAACGGTAACCGATATAGTGGGCTTTTTTAGCTTTTTAGGTCTAGCGACCATTATTTTATTATAGAACCTTGATGGTTCTCAAAGGATTTTTTACTTAAATGGACTTGTTACTTTTATATTTCTTCGCTGCGGTGATCATATCGTTCATCTGTTCGATCTTAGAATCAGTCTTACTCTCTGTCAATATGGCGTATGTTTCAGTTCTTGAAAAAGAGCGTCCTACGGTAGGTGCACTTTTAAAATCTCATAAGACCAATATCAATAAATCTATTGCTTCTATTTTGATC
>JAGGRU010000030.1 GCA_021159425.1 Sulfurovum sp. | reverse complement strand
TGCAAGGATACTTGTTTACTGTTGTAGGAGCATACGGGGTGAAGATGGCAAGAATATGATATTGGCTCTTATATGGAACTTGGGAAACTGTCGTAACGATGTCAAGGGAGAGGTTCAAGTGGAAGTCCCATTAGAATTTGAGTACCAATGCGTTGCACAGTGACGGATTAGCCTGTAGTAGTAATGAAGCTTCTGTAATGGAAGTGGAGCAAAGGGGCTAAATTGCTTAGTTTTGAATTATCATACAACTGTAAAGGAGGATATGAGAATGATAGAAACAAAATCACAAGATATAACCAAACGACAAGTTTGGGAAGCCTATAAAAAGGTGAAAGCCAATAAAGGGAGTGGGGGAGTTGATGGAGTAGACTTTGAGAAATTTGAGTCAAACCTGGAAAACAACCTCTATAAACTGTGGAATAGATTGAGTTCAGGAAGCTATATGCCACCGGCAGTTCTTAGAGTAGAAATATCCAAGAGTGACGGAGGCATAAGAGCGTTGGGAATACCAACCATAGCCGACAGAGTAGCTCAAATGGTAGTAAAAGATTATTTGGAACCTAAGCTAGAGAAGATTTTTCATAATGACTCTTATGGCTATAGACCAAAGAAATCAGCACACCAAGCATTAAAAGAAACTCGTAAAAGATGTTGGAAATATCCGTTTGTATTGGATTTAGATATAAAAGGTTTCTTTGACAATATCGACCACGAGTTGATGATAAAAGCCTTGGAGTTGCATATAGATACCAAATGGGAAATGCTCTATATCAAGAGATGGTTAGTTGCCCCTGTACAAACCAAAGAGGGACTGCTGCAAAGAGATAAAGGCACACCACAAGGTGGAGTCATTTCTCCATTACTGGCAAATCTATTTTTGCATTATGCTTTTGATGTATGGATAAGTAAGAACTATCCAACAATTCCTTTTGAAAGATACGCAGATGACGCAGTATGTCATTGCAAATCACAAATAGAGGCAGAACAACTAAAAGAGGCATTAACCAAACGGCTTGAAGAGTGTAAACTAGAACTTCATCCTGATAAGACAAAAATTGTCTATTGTAAAGATGACAAAAGAAGAGGTGAGTATGAGAATATAAGCTTCGACTTTCTAGGTTTTACCTTTCAGCCAAGAGTAGCCAAAAATAGTAAAACAGGTCAATTCTTTGTAGGGTTCAATCCTGCAATCAGCACTAAAGCTGCAAAAAGAATTAGACTTGTAATGCAAAGATGGAAAGTTCAACTTAGAAGTGATTTATCTCTTGAAGATTTGTCGAAACGATTTAGTCGTGTGATAAGAGGTTGGGTAAACTATTACTCAATCTTTGCACGATATAAGTTCTTTGATTTAATGAGATACTTTGACAGACGACTAGAACGATGGGCAAAACAGAAGTTTAAATCACTCAAACGCAGACAGGGTAGAGCCAACAAATGGCTCACCAAAATAGCTTCAAAAGAGCCAAATCTATTTCCACATTGGCAACTTAAATATCAATGATTTTAGCAATAAGAGCCGTGTGACGGGAGACTGTCAAGCACGGTTCTGTGAGAGCCTTGAGGGGCGGTTCCTTGGGGCTACTCGACTGAACGTAATCGTAAGTAATTCTTAGCTATACTCTCTACATAATTTGTAAAAAGG
>JAGGRU010000205.1 GCA_021159425.1 Sulfurovum sp. | reverse complement strand
TTCTTTGATTTTCTATCTACTTCTGAAATACCTACTCATAACTTACTTTCAACATCTCATCAGCAGACAGCAGTAAAGTATCTATCCTTTTGGAAATAAGCAGATGAAGCTTATCTGTAAAATCCTTTTCAGCATTGCTAAAAAGAGTCATATCTATAGTGTGATTGCCCAGTACTTTTTTTATATTTTTACACAAAATATGTATACGAGTAGATACAAGCTTAGGGTTTAGCCCTGTTTGTTCTGCAAACTCTCTGAGAGGGTATCCAAGTACGTTATCTGCACCAAATTCATCTCCATATGCCATAGCAAGTTCATGGTCAACACCTTCATGCATAATGATAGAGAGCATATCGTAATATGGAGCTACAGTTATGCCTGATCTATTTACAAAAAATGAGACATTCTTGCCATGCGCATCTGCATTGCCTATAATAAGCGTATATATTGCCCAGTCAAGAAGTTGTAGTTTTGCAATGGCAGGAACTTCACAGAGATTTGCTACCTCAAATAGTTTAGAAAAACTTGCACCTTCTCTTATATTTTCTACATCGCGGCCAGATCCAAAGTTTCTTTCATACTTGTAAGAGGAAGGGAGGTCTAACATTTGGCAACCGTCTATGATATGTAGTCTTTTTACTGTATCTTTACTCATTACTCTGTCAAAACGCTCTACCATCAGTACAGGGTGTTCACCATACTTACGTAAACTTACTTTTGCAACCATTAAGCCAGCTTCTTTTGCAAGGGACATACAGAAGTATTCATTAACTACAATGTTTTCATTCCTTTTGGTTTGAAATTTTAAAATGTGTGTAGAGCTAAGACTCCCATCTGCCAGTCCTAATTCTCCATTTTTAAGTAGTACAGGTAGTTTCTCTTGAACCCCGGCAAGGCTAAGTCTCTGCTTTTTATCCCAGATAATGATACTTTTACTTTCTATTTCATCGATGCGATGTGTAAGTTCTTTTTCTGTGATGGGACGGAATAAGGGAGTTGTATCTTTATATATCTTGCCAAAGCTCAATGCACCGGAAGTCTCAAACCCCATAGCCTGAATAAGTCCAAAGATATTGTTTTTAGAGATATGTGTAAATGAGGTTAAGTCATCAAGACCTTTTCCTTCAGGAAGTAGATTTTCCAAAAATCTTTTGATAACCCCGGAAGAGAGAGTTTTATCAAAGGCAAGGTGGGGAGAGATCTCATAACCTGACTGTTCCCATTCATTGGTATATTCAAAACTATAAACTTCATCTTTCCCCTTAATGCTGATAGTTCCTATATGCAGATCATTTAGTTTGACTTGAAGTTTATTCATACTTTATTCTCCCAGGACTCTATACTCATCTTGATGCCCAGTGCAGTCATTACTTTGAGTATAGATTCCATACGTACACCTTTGGCAGCATTTTCTACCTTGCTGAGTGTCACGACAGATACATCACAAAGCATAGCAGCTGTTTTGGTATCTAGCCCTTGTTGGGTACGTCTGGCTTTAATAGCTTTACCTGTGAGTTCAAGAGAAAGAGATTGATTTAGATCTGGTGTTGGCAAGGATTTAACTTGTTTACCTTTAGACATAATAACTCCATAAATATATATTTATATAATTTTAGAGAATATTGGCTTAATTGTTTATAAAATTA
>JAGGRU010000009.1 GCA_021159425.1 Sulfurovum sp. | reverse complement strand
TAGTACCCTCTCTTCCTCCGTGGCTAGCTTTCCGATCCTAATGAGAGAGGGAACTTCTAGCCCCGATCTCTTGAAAGGAAGTGTCCCAGTGGTTGTTAAAACTTGACGATGGCCTCGGCAGCAGTAAAGCTGTCGAAAGAGAAAAACAAAAGGAGGCCACCGTCGTGAACGAAGGTAGCATATTGCAGGTATTGGGTCAAGTGGGAGCAGAGGAAGTAGGCAAGGTATTCCGCGAGTATCTACGGGGAGCAACACGAGAGATACTGGCGGGAGTAATGGCTGAGGAAGTAACGAGGCTGTGTGGAGCAGCATATCATCCCAACGAGGAGAGGGAGTACTACCGAGCGGGGAGTGCGCAGGGATACGCCTACGTCGAATCTCGCCGTGAGGAGATAGTTCATCCGCGAGTACGCCAGCGGGAAGGAGATGGGACAACGGGAGAAGTAACGCTGGAAAGCTACCGTGCGGCACAAGATGCCAGTGAGGCCCAGCGTCTGTTGTTGGAGGCGTTGGTTGCCGGATCAACGCGCAGGCTAGGGAAAGTACTGGACAACCAGCGAGGGAGCAGCAAGTCGAGTGTATCCCGGTTGTGGCAAAAGGTAGGGCGCGAGAAGTTTGCGCAGCTGAGAGGTCGTCCTCTGAATATTGATGGTGATGGGAAGGAGCGTGACTGGTTAGCACTGATGTTGGACGGGGTAGGGTTAGCCAAGGATGTGTTGGCGGTGGTAGCGCTAGGGATCACTGTTGAGGGAGAGAAAGTGGTGCTCGACTTCGAGCTGGGAGCGAGCGAGAACGTGACGACTGCAGCATCGGTAGTAACAAGGATTGTCGAGCGTGGGTTTGCTCCACGTGGAGATCGTCCATTGTTGGCAGTGCTAGATGGATCAGCACCATTACGGAAGGCAGTGTTGAAACACTTTCCTAATGCGCGTATCCAGCGCTGTCTGGTGCACAAGGAGCGGAATCTGAAGAAGTACTTGGCGCGACGAGACTGGCCGGAGTTAGAGGGATATTTCAATCGGCTACGGAAGGTGGAAGGAGGCCAGGCAGCGCTGGAAGTCCTCCTAGAGTTAGATGGGTTTCTGGAGCGCAAGAACAAAGCAGGACGCGAGAGCCTACATGAAGCAGGGTTGGATCTGATCCAGGTACATTTACTGGAGACACCAGCGACCCTGCACATGAGTTTCTTGAGCACGAACATGATTGAGAACACATTTCGAAACTTCCGGTACGAAAGTGGGCGAGTGAACCGCTGGCGTACCGAGACAGATCAAGCGATGCGCTGGCTAGCGACAGGGTTACTGACGGCAGAGGAAGGATTCCATCGTTTGTCCCACTACAGGGATTTGTCAGTACTCGTTGATCATTTAGCGGCGCATGTAGATGAAAAGAATGTGGAGTCATTGTGGGAGGAGCTCCCTACCTGGTTAAGGACAGAGCATGTGCCAGAGAGATATATCCACAATGAAGAGGAAACCAACACTGCTATGTCCTCTGATTCACTGACACCAGTGTTGACAGGGCAGGCAGCTTAGTGGTAGCATTGGATGTGTGATCAACAGAGGCCAGGTGGACGTCAGGTTTAACAATTAACGGGACATCCCCGCCAATTTGCCAGTTTACTGGAAACTTTGAGTTGACCAAGCCAGGTCTGGGTCGC
>JAGGRU010000289.1 GCA_021159425.1 Sulfurovum sp. | reverse complement strand
CTCAGAAAGTAGGCATTGTTGACTCCGGGTATTTCTACAGGATGCTGAAAGCTCAAAAAGATGCCTTCCAAGGCTCTCTCTTCCACTTCCATCTCTAGTATACTCTTGCCTTTATACAGAATGTCTCCTGACGTTATCTCTACATCATAATGTCCTACAATGGCTTTGGAAAGTGTAGATTTACCTGCACCGTTTGGTCCCATGATGGCATGTACTTTTCCTGCTTCGAGTTGCAGGTTCAAGCCTTTGAGTATCTCTTTGTCTCCTATCTTCGCATGAAGATCTTTTATATCTAATGTTATCATCCTACACTTCCTTCTAATGTTAATTCTAATAATGCTTTGGCTTCCACAGCATACTCCATAGGGAGTTTGCTAAAGACCTGTTTACAGAAACCATGCACTATCATGCTTACTGCATCTTCTTCATTTACACCTCTTTGACGTAAGTAAAAGAGCTGTTCATCCGATATTTTGGATGTCGTGGCTTCATGTTCGACTTGTCCTACATTGTCTTTTGTTTCCAAATAAGGGAAAGTATGTGCCCCACAGTTAGATCCTATGAGCAAAGAGTCACACTCAGAGTAGTTTCTGGCTCCTACTGCCGAAGAGGCTATCTTCACTAAACCTCTGTACGTATTTTGCCCTTTCATCGCAGAGATACCTTTAGAAATGATAGTCGAAGAGGTATTTTTACCGATATGGATCATCTTTGTTCCTGTGTCTGCCTGTTGGGCGAGGGTGGTAACGGCTACAGAGTAAAATTCACCCACAGAGTTGTCACCTTTTAAGATACAGCTTGGGTACTTCCATGTAATAGCAGAACCAGTCTCCACCTGTGTCCAGGAGACTTTTGAATTGTCTCCTTTACAGATGGCTCTTTTGGTTACAAAGTTATAGATGCCTCCTTTGCCATCCTTATCACCGGGATACCAGTTTTGTATGGTTGAGTATTTGATCTCTGCATCTTTGAGTATGACCAGTTCTACTACCGCAGCGTGAAGTTGGTGTTCATCACGTGTTGGTGCAGAACAGCCTTCGTTGTAAGAGACATGTGAACCTTCATCTGCAATGATGAGTGTACGTTCAAACTGCCCCGTATTGAGAGCGTTTATTCTAAAGTAAGTGCTTAGCTCCATAGGACAGCGTACGCCTTTTGGTATGTAGACAAAAGTACCATCTGTAAATACAGCAGAGTTCAGTGCTGCAAAGTAGTTGTCCGCCATAGGGACTACGGAGAACATATATTTTTTAACGAGTTCAGGGTAATCACGTATGGCATCTGAGATAGAACAAAAAATAACCCCGTGCTTTTTAAGCTCTGCTGAGTAGGTCGTTGTAACCGATACGGAGTCTACTACGACATCCACTGCTATACCTTGAAGCTGTTTTTGCTCTTCTATAGGAATACCCAGTTTTTCGTAGGCTTCAATAATCTTAGGGTCTACTTCATCTAAGCTGTCCGGTGCCTGCTTAGGTGCAGCAAAGTATGAGATAGACTGGTAGTCTAGGGGCTCATATTCCAAGTGTGCCCAGTGAGGCTCAGTCATTGTCTCCCACTTCTTTAACGCTTTGAGTCGAAGCTCTAGCATCCACTCGGGCTCTTCTTTCTTTTTAGAAATGAAAGCAATGGTACTCTCATCAAGCCCCGGTTCGATAAT
>JAGGRU010000166.1 GCA_021159425.1 Sulfurovum sp. | reverse complement strand
AATCTACTATTCTCAGAGCATTTAGAGATGTAGAAACTTCATTGGCTGATGAAAAGATCTTACTGGCACGTTCAAAAGTTCTAGCCCGTGCAGTAGCAGATTATAGAATAGCTTTAGAAGATACAAAAACACAATACGAATTAGGAGAAATTGATTTAACCTTAGTTCAATTTCAACAAAGAATATTAGATGCATCACGCTCTACTGACTTACACGTCAAAAGTCTATTACTGCAGAACAGAGTGAATATGTACTTATCCCTTGGTGGTGGATTTGAGAAAGAAGATGCCGCAAGAGAAGTTAAAAAATCTATAAAAGCCGATAGAGAAAAAGAGAAAGAGGCCTCATCATGAATTGGATAATGTTTTATGATTATACCGCACTCTTTTTAAATTTTTTTATATGGATATCTTTATTTTATGCATTGATAGCTTTGACCAATATTCCTTATAATATTGCGGTAAAAAGAAATCATCCGCAGCAAGATGCCATTATGATCGCGGGCTGGGTCAGTCTGTTTACCTTACAACTCTTATGGCCGCTTATCATGATCTGGGCAACACTGTATCGTGAAGATCGTGGATGGGGAACCAAAAGCCTTAGCGCTTCTAGCGAAGATAAAATAAATTCGACTGAAGATGAAACAAAGGTATTAAAAGAAAAAATAGCTCAACTTGAAAGTCGCTTTAATAAACTTGAAACTGAACAAACGCAATTAAAAGGAGGTAACTAATGGGTTGGTTACTTATGCTTTTATACAATGCTTTTTGTATGGTACTTTTTAAAGCTTTTAAAATTCCACTTACGAGATGGACTCTTTCAACTGCAGGTTTAGGCGGCGTTTTCATTATTGGAACGCTGCTCTTTTTAATGAATTTTCAACACCCGTATTCTCCTGTAAGCCGTGAATATTTTACTACTACACCCATTATCCCTGATGTTAAAGGGAGAGTGATATCTATAGATGTAAAACCTAATATAGCACTTAAGAAAGGTGATGTCTTATTTAAAATTGACCCTGTTCCTTTTCAATACAAGGTTGATTCTTTAAATGCACAGTTAAAATCTCTTGAAATTGACTTGGACAGAACCAAAGAACTTGTACGTAGAAAAGCTGGAAATCAAAAAGATCTAGATGCAATTTATGCAAAGGTTGGTGATATTCAAGGTAAGTTGGGAAATGCCAAGTTCGACTTGGAGAATACTATTGTACGTGCCGGAGATGATGGTTTTGTATCTCAACTTTTTATCAATGTCGGTAATTATGTTGTTTCAACACCATTAAGACCTGCTATGGTATTTATTAATCAAAGTTCTTTTACTTATGTTGCATGGTTTAGACAAAACAATTTAGCACGACTCAAAGAGGGTAGTTATGCTGAAATTGCCTTTAATGCCATTCCGGGGGAAGTTTTTGCAGCAGAAGTTAAAACTGTAGTCCCGGTTTTGTCTGAAGGTGAGTTTCAAACCAGTGGTAACTTACAAGATATGTCTACAAAGATGACAGGCGGAAGAATACCTGTTGTACTTACTATTACAGACCCTGCCTTCGAAGAGTATACAAAAACGCTTCCGGGTGGGGCTTTCGGTCAAGCTGCTGTCTACTCTGAAGAGGGTAAACAGGTTGCTTTTTTAAGAAAAATATTGATTCGTATGTCCTCATGGATGAATTACCTTTTTCCATTTCGTTAAAA
>JAGGRU010000406.1 GCA_021159425.1 Sulfurovum sp. | reverse complement strand
CGATGCCATAAGAAGCATTGTAGAATAATTCTGTAGGGTCGGTTTACCGACCAAAACATCATGGTCGGTAAACCGACCCTACGAGTATTAAATTTAAAATAAGGAAAAAAATGAAAACAGTAGAAGGTCAATTAAGTGTTGACAAAAGTAAAAAAGTAGCGATCATCAATGCAAGATTTAACCACTTCATTACAGACAGACTGGTAGAAGGTGCAGTGGATGCCTATGCAAGACATGGCGGAAATGCAGATGATCTTGATCTGATCTTGGTTCCGGGAGCATTTGAAATACCGTTTGCACTGGACAAAGCACTGGCTTCAGGTAAATATGATGCAGTATGTTGTTTAGGTGCAGTGATCAGAGGTGCAACACCTCACTTTGATTATGTATCGGCAGAAGCAACCAAAGGCGTGGCATCTGTAACATTGAAGCATGGAAAACCTGCAACATTTGGTGTACTGACTGTAGACACTATTGAACAGGCTATCGAGAGAGCAGGAACTAAAGCAGGGAATAAAGGTGCTGAAGCGATGGTAGGACTTATTGAGCTTATAAATTTATATTCTGAATTAGATTAAGTACGAAAGGAAAAATATGGCAACACGTCACCAATCACGTACAGCAGTTGTAGGATTGCTTTATGCTTATGACTTAGGTAATGCAAATATCTCAGATTTTACAGATGATATCTTGGAAGAGGGTAAGATCCGTAACAAGCAAAGAGAGTTTTCTCATGGACTGTTTAACGGTACAATAGAAAATTTAGAAATGTTAGATAAAGAGATCCAGGATCATCTTAAAGATTGGGATTATGATGCTATAGGTAAAGTGGAAAAAGCGATCATGAGACTGGGTGCTTACGAGATACTTATAGATAAAACAGACAGAGCGATCATCATTAACGAAGCTGTGGAGTTGGCTAAAGAGTTGGCAGATGAGAAAGCACCACAATTTATTAATGGTGTTTTGGATGCGATTGGGAAAGAAACCATACCTACTGAATAATGTGTGTTTTGCGTAGGGTCGGTTTACCGACCAATGGTATAATAGAAAATCTTCTTTTTGTGGTCGGTGAACCGACCCTACGGAGATATTAATGGAGAAAACATTGACAAGTCCCATAACGAAACGTATGTCCATCGATGAAGCCATCGATCTCATAGAAAATGCTGATCTTAAAACATTAGGACAAATGGCTCTTGCACGTAAAAAAGAGATGCATCCTAAAGGTGTGACGACATTTGTAGTCGATAGAAACATCAACTATACCAACATTTGCTGGGTGGATTGTAAATTCTGTGCTTTTTATACGCATGAGAAAAAAGAAGATGCCTATATCTTGACATTTGAAGAGATAGACCAGAAGATAGATGAACTTTTGGCTATTGGCGGGACGCAGATACTTTTTCAGGGAGGGGTACATCCCAAACTTGAGATAGAGTGGTATGAAGATCTGGTTGAACATATTCACAATAAATATCCGCAAGTCACTATTCATGGGTTCTCTTCTATTGAAATAAACTACATAGCCAACCGTTCAAATATAAGTATCTCTGAAGTACTGACGCGTCTTAAAGCTAAAGGGCTTTCTTCCATACCGGGAGCAGGTGCAGAAATATTGTCTGACAGGGTGCGTGATATCATCGCACCCAAGAAACATGATAAAGATGAGTGGCTGGATGTGCATAGACAAGCACATAAGTTAGGTATAAA
>JAGGRU010000261.1 GCA_021159425.1 Sulfurovum sp. | reverse complement strand
GTGCTTTGATATCTTCAAGACTTTCACGGTATGGTACCACTTCTGTATAGACACCTGATTCTCTAAGTTTTCTTGCAATGAGTTGTGTGTATTGTGAACCGAAGTCTAAGACTAGGATAGGTACTTGCTTACGACTCGTCATTTAGTGACTCGCTTGCACTGAATTTTAATTCTTGTCATGGGTTGTTTCCTTGTATTTGTATGAGTAAATCTTTACCATTTGTCCTCGTTCCCATCGAGACGATGGGAACAAGAAAATATATTTTGGTGTTGTCGGGGGACAACACCCTACAAAATTTTGTTATCGCTGTAGGGTGTTGTGTCCTCACAACACCGATAACTATGCCCCAAACCCAAATATCTGAAACTGAACATACCAAACCGCTACAGAAACAACGTATCCAATAAGCACAGTCCACGCCAATTTCATATGTGATGCAAAGGTATAAATACCATGAAGTTTACCCATAACCCCAACACCTGCTGCAGAACCAAATGAGATCAGTGAACCACCAACCCCTGCGGTAAGTGTTACAAGCATCCATTGAGCATGTGCATCTATACCCATATCCGGGCTTGATTTAAGTACTGCTGACATTACCGGTACATTATCTATAATTGCTGAAAGGAACCCTACTCCGATGTTCACTGTGGTTGCACCAAACTGTGTATAGAGTGCAGTGAAATACTCAAGGAATCCTAAGAAGTGAAGACCACCAACCGCAGCCAAAATACCAAAGAAGAAAAGAAGTGTGTCATTTTCGATCTTGGCAATAAATGAGAAAACATTTACCGTAGGACATGCAACACCCGCACTGTCATATCTTACTTCCCTACTCATTTTATAGACATAAAGTTTTAGAACAGCCAAACCAAACATCATTCCCCACATTGCAGGCAAATGAAGAACCTGGTGTGAAAGTACAGCTGATGCTATGGTGAAACCAAAGAGTGCCATGATCATTTTACCACCCGGTGCAATTTCTACTTTTTTCTCATCTTCTGCAAACGGAGGATTTCCATTTGGAATAAAACGACTCAAAAAGAATCCAGTGATCAACCATCCCAAAATAGAAGCAGGGAAAAGGTAGAGGAAATCAACAAAAGCTCCTTTACCGTCAACCCATACCATCAAAGTGGTAATATCTCCAAATGGACTCCATGCACCACCTGCATTTGCAGCCACAACAATGCTAACCGCCGAAGGAACGACAAATGCTTTGTTCTCCTTATCAATCGTGATCAATACAGTTGAAAGAATAAGTGCTGTTGTTAAGTTATCTGCTATAGGAGAGATAAAGAATGCCAAGAATCCGGTGATCCAAAAGAGTTTTTTATAATTATAGCCTTTGGAAACAAGGTTATAACGAAGTGCAGAAAAAACTTGACGATCGATCATCGCTTCGATATAAGTCATAGCAACAAAGAGGAAGAAGAAAATACCCGCAATTTCAAATATCAGAATCTCTACTTCGTGATGCAGA
The DNA here is from genome assembly GCA_021159425.1 of Sulfurovum sp. Taxonomy (GTDB): domain Bacteria; phylum Campylobacterota; class Campylobacteria; order Campylobacterales; family Sulfurovaceae; genus Sulfurovum. The sequence goes on along the minus strand of JAGGRU010000261.1, from coordinate 238 downwards.
TGGTTCATATCCAAACCATTCATAGCATAGTAAATACCGATCAGTATAAATATAAATGTCCCCATAAAAAGTGAAGGTTTTGCTTTATTGATATCATATTTGTCTTCTGCTGCGATAAAGTAGTACCCTATCACAAATATTATAAATGAGAGTATTCCTACCCATGTTGTGGTTAAGTCTAAATGTTGTACCGCTTCTGTTGTCACTTGTACAGCTTCTGTCATCTGTTCTCCTTGTG
>JAGGRU010000168.1 GCA_021159425.1 Sulfurovum sp. | reverse complement strand
AATATGATTCTTGAAAAATCAAATAGATTCAATAGGGAACTTCAAACAATAATTTTCTTTATTGCTTATGATAATCCCTATAGGGCATTAAAATTTTTTGATGATATTATTTCCAAAATAGACAATATACCTATAAATCCATTTAGTCATCAACAACGAAAATCATCAAATGACATATACACCAGAGACTTAATATTTAAGGGGTATACAATTCCTTATTATATTGATACAGACAAAGATAAAATAATCATTCTTGGTATCTACAACCAAAATAAATGGAAAGAGTAAAATATAATATAATGACTAAAAAACTACACCTGGTCAGTTTAGGCTGCACTAAAAACCTTGTCGACAGCGAAGTAATGCTTGGACGGCTTAAAGAGTATGAGATCACGGATGACAATACACAGGCTGATGTGATCATTGTAAACACATGCGGATTCATAGAAGCAGCAAAAGAAGAGAGCATAAACACTGTGCTGAATTTACATGATGAACGTAAAAAAGATTCTATTTTGGTAATGAGCGGCTGCCTCTCTGAGCGATACAAAGAAGAACTTCAAGCTGATATGCCTGAAATTGACATCTTTACAGGTGTGGGGGACTATGAAAAGATCGATCAACTCATCGCTTCCAAACAGAGTACCTTCTCTCCTGAAGTCTATTTGGCAACGGAAACATCAGGAAGAGTCATTACAGGTTCTAACTACCATGCATACATAAAAATAGCTGAAGGATGTAACCAAGCCTGTTCTTTTTGTGCCATTCCAAGTTTTAAAGGCAAGTTACATTCACGTTCACTCTCTTCCATTGTCAAAGAAGTCAGTATGCTTGTAGAGCAAGGTTTTTATGACTTTTCTTTCATCTCCCAAGACTCTTCAAGTTATGGAAGAGATATGGATCTCAAAGATGGACTTATTGACCTCATCAAGGCCGTAGAAGCCATAGAAGGTGTGAAATCTGCACGTATCCTCTACCTCTACCCCAGTACAACTACTTTCGATCTCATCGATACTATCTCTGACTCTGAAATATTCCAAACCTATTATGATATGCCCATCCAACACATTGATGACTCAGTACTTAAAATGATGAAACGTGGTTTTGGAGAAAAGAAAACAATTGAATTACTAGAGTATATGAAAAGTAAACCCAATGCTTTCATACGCACATCAGTCATTGCAGGACACCCAGGTGAAAGTGATGAAAGTTTCAAGTCTCTGTGCAAATTTATGGAAGAGTTTGGATTTGATAGATTTAACACTTTCCACTACTCAAACGAAGAGACTACAAGTGCTTACGACATGAAGCAGATCTCTCAAGATATCATTGATGAGAGAGCAAATATTTTAGGTGAGATTGCTGAAGAATCTACATTAAGATCACTGGAAAAGATGATAGGTCAAACTGTCATCCTTGTTATTGACGGAGAGAGTGATGAACATGAGTATCTTTTAAGTGCCAGACCTCTTCTGTGGGCTGTAGACATCGATGGAGAGATCTTAATTAATGATACTTCGGACCTTCCTATTGAATATGGGAAAAGATATGAAGCCAAAGTTACAGAATTGGTTGGTACACAATTGCTGGCAACACTGATCAAACCACTCTAAGCATCATGCTAACACTTGATATTTCACACTTAAAAGAAAAAAAGAATTTATTGGCTTTTTCTGCCGGTGTGGATTCTTCTGCACTCTTCTTTTTATTGATAGACAATAATACCTCTTT
>JAGGRU010000153.1 GCA_021159425.1 Sulfurovum sp. | reverse complement strand
GGATCTCAAGGTCTCCACCGATCTCACCGATCATTACGATACATTCAGTATCCGGGTCTGCTTCGAACATTGGTAAAATTTGATTATAAGAAAGACCAATGATCGGGTCTCCACCAATACCAACAGCCGTTGTAATACCAAAACCTTCATTACATACCTGGTTTGCACCTTCGTATGTCAATGTACCAGACTTAGAGATAAGACCAACATTACCTTTTTTGAAGATCATACCCGGCATGATACCGATCTTACATTCATCAGCAGTGATAACACCCGGACAGTTTGGCCCGATAGTCATCATACCATGCTTAGTTGCATGTGCTTTAGCTGCTTGCATATCTTTAACCGGTGCACCTTCAGTAATAATTACCGCAAGTTCGATCCCTGCTTCAGCTGCTTCCATGACTGCGTCACCCACAAATGCAGGTGGAACAAAGATCATAGATACTGTAGCGCCTGTAAGGTTAACTGCTTCTGCTACAGTGTTAAATACAGGTTTGCCTAAATGTATTTGACCACCTTTGTTAGGTGTAACCCCGCCAACGATCTTAGTTCCGTATGCCATACACTGCTCTGCGTGGAAAGATCCCTCTTTACCAGTGAACCCCTGAACGATTACTTTTGAATCTTTATTTACTAGAATTGACATCTATTATTTTCCTTTGAATTCTGCGGCTGCTTTTACAGCTTTTGCTGCACCATCACCTAAATCATCCCCAACAATCAAGTTGGCAATATTTGCATTTTTAAGAATTACTGCTGCCTCTGGAGCATTTGTTCCATCAAGACGAACAATAACAGGAACATTAACATCCGTAATCTTAGTCGCTTCAATAATACCGTTAGCAATACGATCACAACGAACAATACCACCAAAGATGTTTACAAAAATTGCTTTAACTTTTGGGTTTTTAAGAATGATCTCAAAACCTTTAGCCACAGTTTCAGCATTTGCTGAACCACCAACGTCCAGGAAGTTTGCAGGTGTACCACCCATATGGTTGATCGTATCCATAGTACCCATCGCAAGACCGGCACCATTTACCATACAACCGATCTCACCATCCAATGCTACATAAGAAAGACCATATTTAGCCGCTTCTACTTCATCTGGATCTTCTTCCGTCAAGTCACGCATTGCTGCGATCTCCGGTTGACGTCCAAGTGCAGAGTTATCAAAGCCCATTTTTCCGTCAAGTGCAATAAAATCACCAGCACCGGTTCTAACAAGCGGATTGATCTCGATCATCTCTGCATCCAGTTCCATATAGAGTTTAAATAGTTTTTGTGCGAAAGAGATGATCTTTTTTTGCTCATTTTTATCAGTAATGTTCAGACCAAACGCTAATTGACGACCATGAAAGCCCTGGAAACCGATAGCCGGATCAACAGGAATAGTAACGATCTTCTCAGGTGTATTTTCAGCAACATCTTCAATGTTCATACCACCTTCAGTAGACGCCATAATAAGAGGCATTTCCAATTTTCTGTCTAGTACAACAGAAAGGTAGAGTTCATCTTTAATATCCGCACCATCTTCAATGTAAAGCTTCTGAACCAGTTTACCTTCTGGACCAGTCTGGTGTGTTACCAAAGTCATACCAAGGATTTCGTTCGCCAACGCTTCTACTTCATCAAGACTCTTGGCAAGCTTAACACCACCACCAAGACCGCGACCACCAGCATGAATTTGAGCTTTAACAACCCAAACAGGACCACCCAGTTCTTCTGCAGCGATCACTGCATCTTTTACGC
>JAGGRU010000151.1 GCA_021159425.1 Sulfurovum sp. | reverse complement strand
TCTCTTAAACCCATTGATGCAGCAAGTTTAAATGCCATTTCAGATGAATCGACATCATGGTAAGAACCATCATATACAGTAACTTTTAAATCTTCTACAGGATAACCTGCTTGGATACCTCTAGCCATTGCTTCTTGGATACCTTTATCAATTGGTTTGATAAATTCTTTTGGAATTACCCCACCTTTAACAGCGTCCACGAACTCATAACCAAATCCTGGTTCTTGTGGCTCAATTTTAAGATAAACGTGACCAAATTGTCCACGTCCACCAGACTGTTTAGCATATTTATACTCTTGATCAACAGCATCTTTAATAGTCTCACGGTAAGAAACTTGTGGTGCACCCACTTCTGCTTCAACAGAGAATTCTCTTTTCATTCTATCTACAAGGATTTCAAGGTGAAGCTCACCCATTCCTGAGATAATTGTCTGACCCGTCTCTTCATCTGAAGAAACACGGAAAGATGGATCTTCTGCAGCTAGCTTAGAAAGTGCAACACCCATTTTTTCCTGGTCAGCTTTTGTTTTAGGCTCAACTGCAACAGAAATAACCGGATCCGGGAAATCCATTCTTTCAAGTACAACTTTATCTGAAGCATCACAGAGTGTATCACCAGTCGTTGTGTTCTTAAGACCAACAACCGCACCGATCTCACCTGCGTATATCTCAGCAATTTCTTCACGTTTAATCGCATGCATTTTCATGATACGACCAATTCTCTCTTTTTTATCTTTAGTTGAGTTATGTACGTAAGACCCTGATTTTAAAGAACCACGGTACACACGGATAAATGTCAACTGACCAACAAATGGATCTGTCATAATTTTAAATGCCAATGATGCAAATGGACCATTGTCAGTAGATTCAACAATCACTTCTTTATCTTCATCATCCATCATCGTACCTTTAATGGCAGCTGATTCAACTGGAGATGGAAGGTAATCAACAACAGCGTCAAGTAAAGTCTGAACACCTTTGTTTTTAAATGCTGTACCAACAGTCATTGGAACGATATGCATACCAATTGTTGCTGCTTTAATTCCGGCTTTGATCTCTTCTTCAGAGATCTCTTCGCCTTCTAGGAATTTTTCCATAAGTTCTTCTTGACCATCAACTTCAGCGATACTCTCAACTAATTTTTCACGGTACTCTTCTGCAAGCTCCATCATCTCTTCTGAAATTTCTTCTACATGGTAGTTAGAACCCATCTCAGCATCTTTATCCCAAACGATCGCTTTCATTTTTACAAGGTCAACAACACCTTGGAAATTTTCTTCTGCACCGATTGGTAGCTGGATTGGAACGGGGTTACCTTTGAGTTTCTCTCTAATCTGTCTCTCAACTTCATAAAAATCAGAACCTACTCTATCGTACTTGTTAACAAATACAATTGAAGGTACTCCATAACGGTTTCTTTGTCTCCATACTGTCTCAGATTGTGGTTGAACCCCACCCACTGCACAGAATACAGATACAGCACCATCAAGTACTCTCATAGAACGTTCAACTTCAATAGTAAAGTCAACGTGTCCCGGAGTATCAATAATATTTATCTGTTTTTTTGCCCACTCACAAGTAGTAGCAGCAGAAGTAATGGTAATACCTCTTTCCTGCTCTTGCTCCATCCAGTCCATTGTTGCAGCACCATCATGTACTTCACCAATTTTGTGTTCAACACCTGTATAGAAAAGAATTCTTTCAGTTGTTGTTGTTTTACCTGCATCAATGTGAGCAGCAATACCAATATTTCTTACGTCTTCTAATTTATGCG
>JAGGRU010000380.1 GCA_021159425.1 Sulfurovum sp. | reverse complement strand
GGGCCTGGCTTAGGTGATTTAACCAAAGAGCTTGTAAAAGCTAGAAATGTCACAGCATTTGAGGTTGATAAAAGATTATGTGAGCATCTTACAAAGGAATTTGAAGAACCCATCCACAAAGGGAACTTTGAGTTGCGTTGCGGAGATGTGCTTGAGCGTTGGGAGTCGGGGAGTTTACTGGATGAGCCTTATCATCTGGTTGCGAACCTACCCTATTATATCGCGACCAATATCATTTTAAAAGCATTTAGAGATGAACACTGCCGGTCTATACTGGTCATGGTTCAAAAAGAAGTTGCTGTTAAGTTCGCTGCAGTTAGCAAACAGAAAGAGTTTTCTGCTCTTTCTGTTCTTGCAAGCAGCGTAGGAAAAGCTACACTCTGTTTCGAGGTTGAGCCCGAAGCATTTGTACCTCCTCCAAACGTCACTTCTGCCGTGCTTTTAATAGAAAAAACCCAGTCAAGAGATGATGAGAAGTTTGAATCATTCCTAAAGATTGCTTTCCAGCAACCAAGGAAAAAACTCTCAAAAAATCTCATGGCTGCTTTTTCCAAAGATATTGTCAATCAAACCTTCGTAAAATTGGATCTCGATCCTAACTTGCGACCTCATGAAGCTGAGACATCTATTTATCATCACATATATAATGAATTAAAGGATAATTTAGATGGAAAGCAACAAACCAAACAACGAAAACTCTCAAAGTCAAGGGCCAAAAACTCCCAATAGTAGTACGACAAACAGTAATACACAAAACAGAGAGAGAAGACCAAACCCGCATAGACAGAACAGAGCAAACACTCAAGGTGCAAATACTCAGAGCGATAGTAATCAAAATACCAACAGACCTAACCCTAACAGAAAACCTAACCCCAATAGAGAAGTAAATGGTAACGTACCGGATAAAGAAACACCAAACGGAAACAGAAAACCAAATCCAAATCAGAACAGAAAGAACAACCAAAACCGTCAGGGTGGGGACAATCAGAGCAGACCTAACTCTAACAATAAACCGGGTGGAAAACCAGGGAACAAACCTAATAACAACCAAAACCGTCAAGGTGGAGGAAACAAGAACAGAGGAAAACGTAAAAATGTTACCACTGTAAATGATACAATGAGAGCTTCTATTGAGGAGAATGCACGCGTTAAAGACGCTACAATGAACCCCTGGAAACAGATAGACATAGCAAGCAAAGGTAAAATAAGATTTACCCCGCTTGGTGGTCTTGGCGAGATCGGCGGGAACATGGCAGTACTGGAGACAGAAACAACTGCGATCGTCATTGATGTAGGTATGTCTTTCCCGGATGAGACGATGCATGGTGTTGACATTTTAGTACCTGACTTCTCTTACCTGCATACGATCAAAGATAAGATCAAAGCCATTATCATCACACACGGTCACGAAGACCACATTGGGGCAATGCCTTACCTCTTTAAAGAGTTAAAATTTCCTATTTACGCCACACCGCTTGCGTTGGCGATGATAGAAAATAAATTTAACGAGCATGGGCTTAAAGCAGATACCAAATACTTCAACTTTGTAACCATCAGAAAGCAATATGAGATTGGAGACATGAAAATTGAGTGGATGCACAATACGCACTCTATCATCGATGCATGTTCACTTGCTGTTGAGACTCCGGCAGGAACCATTATCCATACTGCAGACTTCAAGATTGATCATACTCCGGTAGATGGCTACACTATGGATCTTCACCGTTATGCTTACTATGGAGCAAAAGGCGTACTTTGTCTTTTCTCTGATTCTACAAA
>JAGGRU010000314.1 GCA_021159425.1 Sulfurovum sp. | reverse complement strand
TTAACGATGTGATATTCTGCAAGAAGTACTTACAACAGAAAAAATACCGTGTGACGATCACAGGGAAACACTATCTGTTTTTGACAGCTACGAAAATAGGGGTGTGATGTCGTCTATATTTTACATATCTAATGGGCTTAACACTTTACCCTTATTCATCTCAGCTACTACATGGGTATAAACCATTGTCGTCTCTATACTTTTATGACCAAGTAATTCCTGTATGCTTCGCAAGTCTATACCATTTTGCAAAAGGTGTGTAGCATACGAATGTCTAAATATATGTGATGTAACTCTCTTATGAATGTTCGCTTTCTTTGCTGCCTGCCTGATATTCCTACCCAATGTTTGTTCATGTATATGATGCCTTCGTATGACTATAATGCACCCCTTTTACTAGACCAGTAAAACAACTTTCCTTATTTCACCTCACTACGATACCGATTGTAACAGTTTTTCTCCTTTAAAGCCTAAATTATTGATGTAATCATAATACACTTCATTTGGTGTTTTGTAGTCAATTGTCGAATGTAATCTTTTTGAGTTGTACTTGATCATATAATTTTCAATGGCTTTTCTGAGTACTTTCATATTTTTATACTCATTGAGATAAACCTCTTCATATTTGATACTTCTCCAGAATCTCTCAATACAAATATTATCAGTGGCTCTTCCTTTACCATCCATAGAGATTTGAATGTCATGCTTTTTTAGAATACCTATATGTGCTTTAGAAGTGTATTGGCTTCCTTGATCTGTATTAAATATCTCTGGTTTAGGATAAAGTAACAGTGCTTCTTTTAGTACAGTTGTAACTAGTGATATATCCATAGTATTTGAGAGTTTCCAAGAGAGTATTTTCTTAGAATGCCAATCAATAATGGCAGCCAGATATACAAAGCCTTTTTCAAGTTTGATATAGGTTATATCGGTACTCCAAACTTTGTTGGCTCTATCTATAACAACTTGACCTGCATCGTTTCTAAAGTCTTTCAATAAGTAAGGGTACTTGTAATGCTCTTTATTGGCTGTGGTGGTCTTAGGCTTCGGGTACAGGGCTTCTATACCCATATACTTCATTGCTTTCTTCACAATCTTTTTGCCTACGTTGTAACCATCCTTTTGTAGCTGTTTGGTAATACGTCTGTAGCCATAAAACGGAAAGTCTGAGTAGATGTTATTGATTGCATCCAAGAGCTTTATTTTACTATCTGTACTAAATGGTTTTTTAGATTCATAATATAAAGATGACTTATTTATCTGCAAGAGTTTACATTGCTTATTTAGTGATAGTATTAGCTTGGTATCCAAGAGTTCTTTACGTTCTTTAGAGGATGCCAAGCTGACGAGCTTTCCCTCGAGAAAATCCTTCTCAATCGTTAGGTTACCAACTTTTTTTGCTAAGGCATCATTGTCTTTTTGAAGTATCACAATTTCATCTTTATATTCTTTGACTACGGTACTTTTATCAAAGGCTAAACTCATATTCTCCAAAAACTGTTTCTTCCAGCTTTTTAGGCTTGTTGGTAGCACTTTATATTTACTGGCAATTTCATTGACTGGTTTTTCACCTTCTAAAACTTCTAAAACTAATTTTGCCTTAAAATCTGCACTATAATGCTTTCTTTTTACGCTCATTATTTATCCCTTATATTTCTTATTTTTATTCTATCATTTGGAATAAGAAAGTTGAATTAAGTGGTCTAGTTTATGGGGAGCATTATAATTGATGATTACATTGAATTGAATTCGAGTGTGGCAGCCTATAAGCAGTTAGAACAC
>JAGGRU010000360.1 GCA_021159425.1 Sulfurovum sp. | reverse complement strand
TTATAAAGATCAGTTTGATACCTGTATTGATGCACAAATACCTTCTAAACATTATAATGGTGATACAAACTATATTGCTAAGGTGACTGCGCCATGTACAGATATGTGTCCGGCACATGTTGATATTCCGGCATATATTGAAGGTGTAAGAGACATGGTATTTACTGAGTCTCTGGCAGCAACAAGACAGACCATGCCGCTTGCACACACTTGTGGACGTGTTTGTCCTCACCCATGTGAAGATGCATGTCGTCGTACAAACCTTGATACGCCTATCTCTATTATGGAGCTTAAGCGTTTAGGTGCTGATTATGAGACAGACCATGAACTTCCCTGGTTGCATCCGGTAGAACCTAAGCCACTCAGAAATGACGGTAAAAAAGTAGCGATCATAGGTGCAGGTCCTGCGGGACTTACCGCTGCATATTATTTGGCACTTGATGGTATTAAAGTTGATATCTTTGAAGAGTTGCCGGTAAATGGCGGTGAAGTTGCAGTAGGGGTACCTGAGTACCGTATGCCTATTGGAAAGTATCAAAAAGATATCGATCTTGTACTTGAACTTGAAGCAGTAAGTATTACCAATAACCATAGAGTAGATGCCGAACGTCTTAAAGAGATCGAAGCTGAGTATGATGCAGTGATGCTGGGATTTGGTGCAAGACTTTCCAAGAAAGTACGTGCAGCGAACGAAAACACTGAAATGGGTGGTTACTGGGGTGCGATAGAGATGCTTGACAAGGTAAACTTGTGGCATAAATATGATATCGGATCGCCTGCATCAAATGAACTTGAAGGTAAAGCTGTTGTTTGTGTTGGTGGTGGATTTACCTCTATGGACGTAGTGAGATGTTCTATTCGTGAAGGGGCGAAAAAAGTGATCATGCTTTATCGTCGTGATGAAAAAACGATCATTCGTAACACGACTTATGAAGAGTATCATGAAGCCGTAGAAGAGGGTGTTGAGTTTATCTTCCACTCTGCAATTGAAGAAATTTATGATGATGAGAAGAATATCACTGGTCTTAAAGTCAATCGTTTTGAACTCGTACCGGATCCTGATGGGGGTAGAGCACAACTTGTGAAGATAGAAGATGGAGATTTTGAGATCGAATGTGACTATCTGATCCCTGCTGTTTCACAGGCACTTGATACACAGATCCTTCCTGAAGACTGGAATCTCGAGATGACCTCTTGGAACAGTATTTTAACCAATGGTAAAGACTTTATGACTTCACGTGAAGGACTTTTTGCTGCGGGTGATTGTGAATACGGTCCTATGACCATTGTAAATGCAGTTGGACAGGCAAGAAGGGCAGCTTCAGTGATCAGCCGTTATATTTATGACGGTAAATGTTCTTTGACTGATGATGAGATCATGGAAGACCACTTGAATAGACTCAGAGTGTATGACAAAAAAGAGAAGATCACTGGTTGGATGCCTGGTCTTCCTCGTGCTGAGAGTGAAAAACTTGGTGTAGAAGAGCGTAAAACAAACAACAAAGAAGTCAACCTGGGCTTCACCGGTGAAGAAGCTATGGCTGAAGCTGAACGTTGTATGCGTTGTTACTATATTTCCATGGTGGCGGTGTAATATGAGTGTACATAATTCTATAAATAAAGGGAAAGAGATCACGGTTACCATTGATGGGAAAACGTGTCAAAGTACCTTTGGAAAGACCATTCTGGATATTGCGAGAGAGAATGATATTTACATCCCAACGATGTGTTACCTTACAAAAGTGCAGCCTATTGCATCTTGTCGTATGTGTATCGTAGATGTTGA
>JAGGRU010000046.1 GCA_021159425.1 Sulfurovum sp. | reverse complement strand
GGAGTAATTTGACTGGCATTTTTTTTTTCTAAAAAAGGTTGTAGATTGATGAGTATCGATTCTATAATTTGCTTTTGTGCTTTTATTTTCATTGACATCCCTTATTATTTTTAATAATTTAGTAGATAGTAGTAGTTTAACGTGAATATGTGAAAAACTACTTTCTTGTTTGTTCTGACGCTGCTATCTGAAATATTTAACTTAGATCAAATATTCACATTTGTTCACTTTTAAAATTATATCTTTTTTTTATTCAAGTTTTATAACTTAATTATTGTGACTTTGGGTATCTGTATGAATTTTATTTGAAAGCTCTTCCAGCAAAACTTTAAAATTTTCATCATTATCTATGATCTCTGTAATTTTTTTCATCGTATGAGATACAGCTGTATGATCTTTCATTCCAAAATACATTGCAATTTGCGGCATTGAATTGGGTGTAAGATTTCTTGCTAAATAGATGGCTGTTCGTCTGGCATTTACAACCATTTTTGTACGTTTTTTAGATTTGATATCTGAAGGTTTTATATTGAGTTCACGAGAGACGATCTTAACAATATCATCGATGGTAATATTCTCTTTTTTCTCTTTAAGCTGGTCTTTAATGGCATTTTGTGCAAAGTCAAGTGTGATTTCCTGATTAAGCATGGAAGAGAGTGCATTGAGTTTTATGATAGTACCTTCAATTTCACGAATATTATCACCCATATTTGCTGCAATATAATTGATAATTTCATGATTGAGCTGAATACCGTCCAATTCGCATTTCTTTTGGATAATAGCGATTTTAGTTTCAAGCCCGGGAGGTTGTATATCTGCCATGAGACCCATTTCAAAACGGCTTCTTAATCTATCGACAAGACCTGCTATTTTATTTGGCTGCCTGTCAGCTGTAATAACGATCTGTTTATTGGCATTATAGAGTTCATTGAAGGTATGAAAAAATTCATCCTGTGTTTTTTCTTTACGACTTAAGAATTGTATATCATCTATAAGCAGGAGATCACACTCTCTGAATTTATCTCTAAATCTATCCATAGTTTGGGATTGCAAGTGTGAAGTGAATGAATTCATAAACTGCTCAAGTGTTGTATATATCACTGTTCTACCCATATCTATATGATAGTTACCGATTGCTTGCAAAAGGTGTGTTTTACCTAATCCTACACCTCCGTATATAAATAGAGGATTATAGAGTTGACCTGGTTTTTCTGCCACAGATTTTGCTGTTGTATAGGCAAATTGATTTGAATCTCCAACAATGAAACTGTCAAATTTTAATGAGGGATTCAGGTAGGTACTTTTAGAAGTGCTTTTTTCAGTACTTTGTTTGATAATAGTTGCGGGAGCTTTACTTGTCTGTTTACCTACAGTAATTTCAATTTCGGGCTTTATTTCATTTTGAAGTTCAAAAAGATGTTGAAGTTTATCGGTATATTTTGTTTTGATCCATTTTGCCACAAGCATATTGGGTGCAGAGAAATAAACAAGATTACTTCGCGAACGTCTTGCATCATAAATCAGTTTTTTGATATAACGTTCGTAATCTGTTTCAGAAATCTCTTTTTTAAGTTCAAAAAGTACTTTTTGTCCAATATTCATCTCTACTATTTCCTTACTTTTCACATAAGTTAAAAAGGTTTGAACCTTAATGTGAATAACTTATGACATTTTAGCCAATTTAAGCTAAAATAGCGTTAGAAAACATAAAGTGATGAACTTATTCACTATGTGAACAAAGGTGTGAATGAATATTTTAGGAATAGACCCCGGAAGCCGTAATTTAGGCTA
>JAGGRU010000242.1 GCA_021159425.1 Sulfurovum sp. | reverse complement strand
GAAGCACTTTGTTATATGCACCCAGAAGATGCAAAGTTAAAAGGTCTCAAAAGAGGTGAGCTTGCATGGGTTGAGTCAAGAAGAGGTAAAGTTAAAGCAAGAGTTGAGACAAGAGGACGTAACAGACCTGCTCAAGGATTGGTATTTGTACCTTGGTTTGATGAAAAAGTATTTATTAACAAAGTATGCCTTGATGCTACTTGTCCTATGTCTAAACAGACAGACTACAAGAAGTGTGCAGTTAAGATCTATAAGGCATAACAATGGCCAACTCTGACAACAATAGACGAAAGTTTTTTGCGACGACCCTTCAAAGCGTAGGCTTAACAGCTCTTGGTGGATTGTTGTGGAGTGGCTATAGTGATGAAGTGAAAGCATCACCACTGGTACTTAGACCACCTGGTGCACTACCTGAGGAAGATTTCCTCAAAGCATGTATCAAATGTGGACTTTGTGCTGAGGCGTGTGTCAACCGTGACAGCAATAGAGATAAAGAAGGAAATCAGAGACCGGGAACTCTGCAAATGGCAAAGGGTGGTGACCATCGTATGATCGGTACACCATTCTTTGTCTCTACAGATGTTCCTTGCTATATGTGTGATGATATTCCCTGTGTTCCGGTTTGTCCATCTGGTGCTTTAGATATGCCAAGTCTCCTTAATGAAAAAGAGGAACTTGACATTAACAAAGCCCGAATGGGTCTGGCCGTAGTGCATAAAGAGTCATGTATTGCCTTTTGGGGTATACAGTGCGATGCTTGTTACAGAGCATGTCCTCTTTTGGATGAAGCAATTACTCTGAAGTATCAGAAAAATGAGCGAACAGGGAAACATGCATTTTTGCTTCCTATTGTGAATTCTGACATCTGTACAGGATGCGGACTCTGTGAAAAAGCGTGTGTCACAGAAGAACCTGCTATCTTTGTACTTCCTATAGAATACTCTACAGGAAAAGCGGGGTCTCACTATGTTAAAGGTTGGGACAAAAAAGATCAAGAGCGTATTAAAGATGCAAAAGAGATAAAAACCATAAATGAGAGAAGTGAAAAAGAGGCTTCTGATTATTTGAATGAGGAGGTAGCGTACTAATGTCTAATATTAAGTATCTACTCCTTAGAAGAGTAACTCAGTTCACACTTTTGTTTCTTTATTTTGGTGCCAATGCCTATGGATGGCATATTTTAGAAGGTACCTTTGGTTCATCTGTTCTCTTTGGTGTTATTCCATTAGCTGACCCTTATACAACCCTGCAAGTACTTGCAACCGGGTTTGTTTTAAGTACAGATGTGCTTTTGGGAGCGTTAATTACTATTCTTTTCTACATGGTAGTAGGCGGAAGAGCATTTTGTAGCTGGGTATGTCCCATTAATATGGTGACAGACTTGGCAAACTGGCTTAGACGTAAACTGAACTTAGATAAAGAAGAAGTTAATTACCGTTTCATTAAAAGAAAAGCACGTTATTGGATCATGGTTCTTGGTCTTATTGTTTCTGCTGTAGTGGGTGTTGCAGCCTTTGAAGTATTGAGCCCTATCACCATTATGCAAAGAGGTATTATCTTTGGTTTTGGTGCAGGGATCGCGGTGATAGTGGCAATATTCCTTTTTGACCTCTTTGGAGTTAAAAACGGTTGGTGTGGACACTTATGTCCTTTGGGTGCAAGCTATTCACTTATAGGGAAGGCAAGTATTATCAGGGTCAAACATGACCATGAAGCATGTACTGCCTGTATGAAGTGTAAAGTAGTTTGTCCTGAAAATCAGGTTTTACATATGATAGACAAAGAGAGTATTTC
>JAGGRU010000193.1 GCA_021159425.1 Sulfurovum sp. | reverse complement strand
TATCACCTTTTTCAAATGCACTCATAGCTGTTCTGGCAGCACAAATACCTGAACGCACTGCCAAGTGAACACCTTTAAGTCTTGCAGTAGTTAAGAAACCTGCACTGTCACCAACGATCATAAGATTGTCTTCATAGTATTTAGGGATAGAATTCCATCCACCTTCCGGCAGGGTTTTAGCACCAAACTCAATGATGTTGCCACCTTTTAAGAATTTTGAGACATAAGGATGTGTTTTCCATATCTGCATGGCTGCATGTGTATCAAAAGAGGGATCTGCATAGTCAAGTCCGACAACCAGTCCAAGTGCAACTCTGTTATCACTCAATCCATAGATAAACCCACCACCAAACTCTGATTTATCCTTAAGCGGATATCCAAAAGTGTGGTAGACTGCACCCGTTTCAATATTACCCTCAGGTACTTTCCATATCTCTTTCACACCTAATGAGTAAATTTGTGGATTTTTGCCTGAATCCAGATTAAATCTTTCAATTACTTTTTTAGCAAGGCTTCCTCTTGTCCCCTCTGCCAAGATTGTGATATCGGCTTTAACCTCTGTACCTTCCTGGTAGTTTTTCTGTTTGACACCATGATGGTCCACACCGGTATCTTTTGTTTTGACACCTGCAACTTTGCCATTCTCATCGTAGAGCATATCATCTACAGAAAACCCTGTGTATATCTCTACACCTTTCTCTTCAGCAAGTCCTGCCAAATATTTACAGACTTGGGCAAGTGAAGCGATATAGTTACCATCATTTCCCATATAGGGAGGGTGGAACGGTAGCACCATCTCTCCATTCTCATTTAGTTTGACTGTCACATCCGTTGATACTTTAGAATCAAACGGAATACCGTCAAACTCCTCTTGTGTTAATAGAGCTTTAAATACTTTAGGTCTTATGACCGCACCTGAAAGTATATGTGAGCCGATCGAGTTACCCTTCTCAACAAGCATTATCCTCTTCTCTTGACCTTTTTTCTTTAAACTGTTAGCCAGTTCAATGGCTGTTGCCAATCCAGAAGGTCCGCCACCAACGATAAGCACATCGGTTGAAATAATATCATGATTACCCATTAAGCACTTCCTCTTTTTAAAATCGCTTGCACCTGAATTCTGATTATATATCAAGCGTTATCTAAAATAACAGTTTCTAAATTATAATTCATATAAGTAAAGGTTTTAGATGCTTAATGCGGTCAATTTGTGGATATTAGTAACATTTTTTAAGAGGAAAGAATAATAAAGATAAGATATTATTAAGATAAACTAAAAGGATTGTCACCTTTTAGTTTTAGGTTTTAAGGTGGGTTTTTATTTTAGACTACTCACACACTTCATCAAAAAATTTAATTTCATAAAGTGTATCAACCATCTCCTGAACAGAGGCAACAGAGTTTTTAAATCGTGTCTGCTGAAGTGGCTTAAGTGCCATAGGAATCACTTTTTCTGCTCCACCTGCACCGATCATGACCGGCACACCTGAAACAATATTTGAATATCCGTAATCATCTTGTAACATGATCGCACATGAGTGGATCTGATTGGTATCATGCAAGATAGCTTCCACCATAACAGTCGTTGATTTTGCAGGTGCATAATAGGCAGAACCGTCACCCAAAAGGTTTACGATCTCTGCTCCACCGTTTCTTGTTTTTCTAACGATCTCGCCGATCTCTTCCGAGTCAAGCAGATCTTCAATAGGCACTCCCGCAACGGTAGTAAACTTAGGAAGCGGAACCATAGTATCACCATGTCCACCCATCACTGTTGCACGTATCTGACCTGCAC
>JAGGRU010000105.1 GCA_021159425.1 Sulfurovum sp. | reverse complement strand
AACAACTTGAGGTTAGTGTAATGAGAAAATACGTACCAAAAGACAATGTTCAGGGTAAATCTTACTATACAGACAGATTCTGGGTTGCACCTCGTGTACCAAGAGAAGAAGTAGAAGCAGATTCTCACTTTGCAGCTGTGGTAAAAGCTTTGGGTAGAAAAGCAAAAGAGTCTTATGTTGAGATAGGGCAGCTTGTCGTGCATATCAATCCAACTGAAAACTTCAATGTGCTTGAGATACTTAAAGAGAAGTGTGGATATACACAGTGTTCAGAGCAGAGTGCAGTGGATTATTTGGCAAAAGACGGAGAGTTTGAACTCTTTTATCAACTGTTAAATATCACTGAAGCTAAAAGAGTAAGAGTGATATGTCGTATTAAAGAGGGTGAATCTGTCGAAAGTGTTGAGCCTCTCTTTAAATCAGCAAACTTTGCAGAGCGTGAAATGTTCGATATGTTTGGTATCAAAGTAAATAATCACCCGTTCCTTAAGCGTATCCTTATGCCTGATGACTGGGAAGGGCATCCTTTACTTAAAACATATCCATTACATGGAGATGAGTTTGCTTCGTGGTATGAAGTAGATAAGATCTTCGGTAAAGAGTACAGAGATGTGATCGGTCCGGAAAACAGAGACCCTGCACGTATTGACAGATATGATACAAAACGTTTCTCAAGAGTAGGATATGAAGTACCGTTCGATGCAGATATATCTGAAGGTGAAAAAGAGACCGCAATTGAGTACAGTGAAACAATTCTTGTTGATTATACCAAAGATTCCGGTAAGCAATTAGATGAGAGAAGATAAGGAGGCGAGATGCAACAACCCAATAAATTAACCCCATTTTTTGAAAACCTCAATTTTGAGCGTGAAGATAACACTATGGTCATCAACTTTGGTCCTCAGCACCCTTCAGCACACGGTCAGCTTAGACTTGTACTGGAGTTGGATGGTGAGCAGGTTGTGAAAGCCTATCCGGATATCGGATATCTTCACCGTGGTATTGAGAAGATGGCAGAAAACATGACATACAATGAATTCTTGCCAACGACAGACAGACTTGACTATATTGCGTCAACTTCTAACAACTATGCCTATGCATTGGCTGTAGAAAAACTCATCGGTATAGAAGCACCAAGAAGAGCACAAGTAATTAGAACGATGTTATTGGAGATCAATAGAATCATTTCTCACCTTTTCTTTGTAGCAACACATGCACTGGATGTTGGTGCAATGTCAGTCTTCCTTTATGCTTTCCGTGAACGTGAGTATGCAATGGATCTCATGGAAGATTATTGTGGAGCGAGATTGACTCACTCTGCAGTACGTATTGGTGGAGTACCTCTTGACCTTCCTGCTGGTTGGTTGGAATCTGCAATTGCATTTTGTGATAAAATCGATACAGAAGTAGATGAAACTTACGGAGCACTCTTAAACGAGAACCGTATTTGGAAAATGCGTCTTGAAGATGTAGGTATTATCTCTGCTGAGAATGCACTTTCGTGGGGATGTACAGGCGTAATGCTTAGAGGTTCAGGAGTAAAATGGGATATTAGAAAAGAGGAGCCTTATGAACTCTACTCTGAACTTGATTTTGATATTCCAACTTCAGACAGATGTGACTCTTACGGACGTTTTAGAATGTATATGGAAGAGATGAAGCAGTCAACAAGAATTATCAGACAGCTTATCCCTATGTATAAAAAATCTGAACCACAGCTTATGGCACATGCACCTCAGTATATCTCTGCTCCAAAAGAGGAGATCATGACACAAAACTATGCATTGATGCAGCACT
>JAGGRU010000085.1 GCA_021159425.1 Sulfurovum sp. | reverse complement strand
CAAAACGTCCAACACTGCTACAACATTTTCGCTCTTTTGCTTATCAGAACAATATTAAAGATCTTGATACGGCTTTAGAGTATTTTTCTGTATTTGGCGGTACGGGGTGGGATGTAGATGTATCTAAAAGTCTCGATAAACTTATAGAAGAAAAGATACTGCGTAACTATGAACCTATCCACAATGGCATTACACGCTTTACACATGGTAATGCTTTATATCACATGTTGTTATCTATTATAGCTTTGGGTGAGAGCCATGAAGATGCTGTGTTTAAAAAAGGTAGAGTAGGTAGAGACAAAGGCGAAGAAGCTATGGACTATTTGGAGATGAAAAGTCTGTTAAAGTTTGACACCTCAGTAGAAAAACCTTTAAAAAGTTCTGATGGAAAGTCAGACAGAGTGTTTTTTGTCTTGCCTTTTATGCGCTTTTGGTTTGCTACTGTTTCACCTTATTATAAGAGTATCTCCGAGGGAGATTTTTCTGAATTTGAAGAAAAGTGGAGTCAGTTGAGAGGTAATTTCTCCATCTTACTGAGTAATCGCTTAGTGTTAGAACTCGTAAAGCAAAGTCTTGCCGTAAAGTTTGCAGATGACCCCATCGTCTCCATAGGCTCATACTATGACAAGCATGTACAGATAGAGATATTGGCTAAAAGAAAATCGGGAAAGATGTTAGCCGGTGAGTGTAAATACTCTAAAAAAGAAGCAAACATAAATATGCTTGATTCCCTAAAAGAGAAGTGCCAAAAAGCAGAACTAAACATAGCCGATTATGTACTCTTTTCTAAAAATGGATTTTCTTCTGAACTTGAACAGCTCAAAGATGCAGACATAACACTTTTATCTCATAGGCATCTCTCTTCGTTACTAGATAATTTGAGTAAAGATGACTTGTTGCTGTACAAGAATAAAAAGTACTAAACTAATTCCAATGCTAAAATATCTTAACGGTTATGATGCCAAACTTCAAGACCAGATACAAACGCTCATCGAGCAAGATAAGTTAGGAGAGCACTTGCTCTCTCGCTATAAAGAGACACACAGCTACACTTCAGACAAAAATCTTTACAACTATGTGATGGGGCTTAAGAATGAGCATATGAAAAGTTCACCTCCCATAGCTAAAATAGTGTATGATACCAAGATACGTGATGTTCGAGCAGCATTGGGTACGCATACTTTTGTCTCCAGAGTGCAGGGTGGAAAACTTAAAGCTAAAAATGAGATACGCATCTCTCATGTTTTTAAAAACGTTCCCGAAGCCTTTTTAAAGATGATCGTTACCCATGAACTGGCACACTTAAAAGTAAAAGAACACAACAAAGCATTTTACAAACTCTGTACACATATAGAACCAGACTACCATCAACTTGAATTTGACTTGAGACTTTATTTGACGTATAAGGATGTGTTTGGAGAGTTATACAATTTTTAAGTATATTCATCTATGGTATTAGCAGAAATAATAAGCAGTACAATTATTCAGCTATAATACCTAAAATATATAAGGTTCCTTCACATGTCTAAACATCCAACTCTATTACAACAATTTCGTTCTTTTTGTTATCAAAACTCTGCCACAGATTTTGAACAGGCTATTGAATATTTCGCTGTTTTTGGCGGTATGGGATGGAAAGTTGATTTTTCTAAATCTATTGACGAACTGATAGAAACAAAAGTCTTAAATAACTATAGATATATACATGGAGACCTGACTAAGATCACTCACTCCAAGCCTACGTATCATGCCATGCTCACAGCCATAGCCACTGGAGACAGACGAGAATATTCTGCCTTTAAAAAAGT
>JAGGRU010000348.1 GCA_021159425.1 Sulfurovum sp. | reverse complement strand
AAGAGGAGTGAACATGCAAACATTAAATTTTTCACACACAAGACAAAACCTTGCCAGTACTTTGGATGATGTTGTAGATAATGCTATGCCAGTGATCGTGACACGACAAAATAAAGAGTCAGTGGTGATCATATCGATGAAAGACTATCGTGCAATGGAAGAGACTGCATACCTCATGCAAAGTGAAGCGAATGCAAAACGGCTCAATAGAGCTATCAATCAGTTAGAAGATGGTCTTGGAAAAACAAAAGAGCTCATAGAAGAATGATACTTAGTTTTGCAGATGATGCATGGAGTGATTACCTCTATTGGCAAGAGCAGGATAAAAAGATCTTAAAAAAGATCAACAGACTCATTAAAGAGATAGGCAGGGAGCCTTTTGAAGGGTTGGGAGAACCTGAACCTTTAAAATATAACTGGTCAGGATATTGGTCGAGACGTATCACTATCGAACACAGACTGGTCTATAAAGTGACAGAGACGCAGTTACTCATTGCTCAGTGTCGTTATCATTATAGATGAATATGAAAAACTGAACATCATCCAAGTTACATAAAATGTAAAAATATCTTTAAAAAGAGTGTGTTATAATCTTAACATGCAAAGCAATCACATAGAAATCGCCATTATTGAAGATGAAGAAGATATTTTAGAACTTATAGAATACCATCTTTCCAAAGAAGGATATACGGTTACAGGTTTTCTTTCTACGGAGAATGTAGAACAGTTTTTAGAAGAAGAAACACCTTCTCTGATGATCGTTGATCGTAACTTGCCTGGTATGGAAGGCAGTGAATTCATAGCATATCTGCGTGCTGAGGGGTATGATGTGCCGGTTATTTTTCTGACTGCAAAAGCCAATGAGTCTGAACTTGAAGAGGGTTTTGATGCTGGCGGTGATGACTATATGACAAAACCTTTCCGTCCTAAAGAATTGATACTTAGGGTGAAGGCTCTACTAAAACGCTCCGGAGCTTTAGCAAAGCAAAAACGTCTTAAATACAAACAACTCACTATAGACCTGGAAGAAAAAAACCTTTATATAGAGGGAAAAGAGGTATCTCTCACCCCACTTGAATTTAATCTTCTGCGTACCTTTATGGAAAATATAGACAAAGCGATCACGCGTGATTTTTTGCGTGATGAAGTTTGGGGATCAGAGGGTGAAGGTGTGAATAACAACTCTGTAAATGTTGCGATCAATCGTTTAAAAAATAAAATAGACCCTAAAAATGGAGAGAATTATTTTTCTCCGGTTTGGGGTGTAGGGTATAAATTTTCCTAAAAATATGTCAATATGACATATTTTTGACTTCTTCGGTTTAAAAAAAGGTACACTTCTCTTATGAATAAATTAGAAACTCTTGAACACTATTTTGGACACAGCTCTTTTAGATCTTTACAGGAAGAAGTTATTGATGCGATCTTAGACAAACAAGATGTATTGATGATCTTGCCAACCGGTGGTGGTAAGTCACTCTGTTACCAACTCCCTACATTGCTTATGGACGGTATTACAGTAGTAGTCTCTCCTCTGTTAGCACTCATGCATGATCAGGTTGTTGCACTGAAAGCAAATGATATACCTGCTGCAATGTTAAGTTCTATGCAAAACCTTGATGAGAGTCAGCAGATAGAAAAAGAATTAAAAGAGGGTAAGATCAAATTGCTTTATGTTGCTCCTGAGCGTTTAACAAATGCTTATTTTCTAAACCTTCTTCATCAACTTCCCATAAATTTTTTCGTAATAGATGAAGCACACTGTGTAAGTGAGTGGGGACATGAGTTTAGAGAAAATTACAGACGACT
>JAGGRU010000134.1 GCA_021159425.1 Sulfurovum sp. | reverse complement strand
TGCTCAAAGGAATGTTTGCAGGTTCTCTGATTTTACCGCTTGAATGGAAAGAAAAATTAAATTTTCTCTCTGGGCATGATGTACAGTTTGGACACTGGCTACAGACAATATCTAGAGACCAGTATACGATCTATTGGGTACTCATGGGTATTTTTGTTACAGTAGTATTAAAGAACTCTAACGAATTAGCAGAACGTTTTAAACCTAGTGTGCTAACTTCACTGTATGCTGCTGTTCTTTTTCTTGCTGCTGCTTCATCCCTCTCGAAACTCTCAGAGTTTCTCTATTTTAATTTCTAGGATATGCTAATGCAACACAAAAAATGGGTGAGACTCTTTTTAGCAACTGTTCTTTCTGTCATCATGCTCTTCGCACTCTTTAACTATACAATAGATCCTCTTTGGACATTTTGTCACAGTAACAAATATAACAATGCTCAGCCTGGTTTTAATGAACGCCAACTTAAGACTAATAGAGCCTATTTTTGTGGTCTGGAACAATATGATGCTCTTTTACTCGGAAGCAGCAGAACCACCTATATTAACCAGCATGACTTTAAGACAATGAACGTGTTTAACTATGCCTCTGTCTCTATGTATCCCAAGGAGTACAAGGGGTGGATAGACAAAGCAAAAAAGATTAAAGGCACCCCTTTTAAAACTATTCTATTCGGTGTAGATTTCGCGGCTTCCAATAATGGGCCATTTGGTCAGCAGCAAATAGATAGTACCCCGGAATCTTCACATTATTTAGATATTACCACCTCATTTATGTATCGATATAAAATGCTTTTTACCATGGATACCCTAGACAAAAGCATTGAAGCAATAAAGCACAGTAAAGCATTAGGCACCGTAGACTATACACGTGACAATATTAAACAGACTATCCGTATATCCAGTGCCAGAAAACAACAGGCACTTAATCAGCAAATACCACTCTATAGCAATTGGGTTTATGGAAAGAAGTATCATTACAATACCAAAATAAGACATTACTTTGAAGCAATTAAAAAAGAGAACCCCAATACCCGTTTCATCATCTTTACCACACCTATAAGCGCTGATCTCTTTAAGATATTGGTCCAAAAAGGAAATTTGCCTGACTATAAAAGATGGCTAACTATGCTTGTGGATGTTTTTGGGGAGGTTTATGACTTTATGGGGATCAATTCAATTACGGAAGACCCCATGATTTATGCAGACTTGCATCATTTTTATCCACCGACAGGTACCCTGATTGCAGACAGAGTAACAAATGTACCAAACAGTACACTTCCAAAAGATTTTGGTATATTGATCAATAAAAAGAATCTTAAACGTTATTTAAACAACATGGAACAGCAAGCAAAGAAGATAATAGAGCCATAAAGTAATTTTTATCCTCTCTTCAAGCTTATCGATTTAAACTTTTATTGATATCTAAAAACATAGGCTTACCGTCAATATCCACAAGAAGCAAATATTTATACATACCCTTTTTCAATGGCATTAAATCTACCAAGTTTGTAGTAAATCCGGAAGAACGCAATGCACTATTCTTTACAAGAGAAACAACATCAGAACGTGATTCTGATTCAAGTTCCACTTTATAAAACTCATCATTATGCTTTAACATCAATTGAATATCTTTAAAAGGTTTGCCGGTTTTACGATCAAATGCCCATCCCCTGAACTCTAGTTTTCCTTCTGAGATTTGCAGTCGATCAATGACAAAATAGCCATGTTTATAATATTCTTCTGATATATTCTCAGACAAAACTGGTCTTTCAATAAACAAATCCATATAATTGAACAGTGTAAGCTTTGTACTATAA
>JAGGRU010000283.1 GCA_021159425.1 Sulfurovum sp. | reverse complement strand
AAATAAGAATTTATTCTTGCTTCGCAGCATCTTTGAAAGAGTTACTCAGTCATGTACTGACGTACACTCTTTCGCAACAACTTTCAAATCTACTACAAATCAAAAATAAATCTTTACTTCATAATTGATCTACACTCCCTCTCGACAACCCTCAAATCTACAGCAAATCAAAAAGAAAATATCAATACTGATGTATACTCTTTTGTTACAAATCTAAAAAAAACTCTCTTTCTAACTTTTTACTTATCTTTTCTCTACATTCTTTGGTTATAATGTGAAAAATTTAATATAGGATTTATAATGAGTAGTTTTACAGAAGAAGAAGAAGATTATGAAGATGCTAGAACTGACTTTTGGGGTAGAACACCTCAATCAAGCTACTTTGAGATAGCAAAAACGGCAAATCAGAATATTGTAGAGCAAGAGCTTGAGATAGTTTTTAGAAGACTGGCAGTAGCAGAAAAAATGCTTGAAGACAGGGAACTTGCAGATGAACACGAGAAGCAGATAAAATCACTTATCATTGATGAAGATATAGATGATAGAACTGCGTCAGTCTTTATTGACCTTGTAGCTGCAATTGTTACCCAATGTGAGTAACTACAAAATGTATGGCTATTTATTTCCCCAGCCATGCATTTTTTTAGATATGATTATATCATAGTGTTCAAATAGATCATCTATGGTATTTGTAGCTACGTAGTAGTTCTCTTCTAAAAGTTCTATCCAGTTATATCTTTGTGTATAATCATTCTTGGGAACAAATATTACTATATTCCCTGCATTCAATATAATTTTATGCGTTCTTTTAAGAAAATCATCTCTATTGGCTTCAGTAACAGTGCTTGTAGCAAAAAGAAAGTCATACTGCTTGCCCTGCATCATGTAAGACTTTCTTTCTAATGGAAGTTCCCGCACTTTTGCTATAGTACTCTCTTTAAACTTCTCTGATATATTTTTAAAAGAACTGCTGTCTGTACAGTTGATCTGATATAAATACTCTTTGGGAGAACAGTAATCAAAGAGTGTATCTATAAATGTTTCCCCTCCATCTGTAAAATGTACTATTCGCTGAGATGGGTTTGAACCTATAATATTTAATAGTGTTTGAAGTTTGTCTTTTTCTAAGTTTTTCATACTTGAAGTGTAGCCAAAAAAAATTAATTTGTGCTATAATTCGCACAGGTGCAACAGGTAGTTGCTGGTAGCGTAAGCTACGAGAGGAAAGTCCGGGCTGCAAGTGAGACAGGACTCCATCTAACAGATGGCCAGAGTAATCTGAGGGCAAGTGCAACAGAGAGTAGGTAGCCACTTCGGTGGTGATAGTGAAAGGGTGGGGTAAGAGCCCACCGGTGGGTGTGGTAACACACTCAGCCAGGTAAACCCTGTCCGCAGCAAGAAGTATATGGTACAAGTCTCACAAGCTGTTAGATCAGCACACATACTTCGCTTGAGCGTATTGGCAACAATACGCCTAGATAAATAACTACCCAAGACAAAACCCGGCTTATCGTTCACCTGGCTAATATATGAAGTCTTCTGACTTCAATTAGTCCTGATAAATCTATCCAAAATCCTAAAAAATTTAATAGCAATACTACTTGACTAATTGTATCTAAATGGATACGATACACTATGTATGAAATAAAATCAACAAAAACTTTTTCTCATTGGATTCAAAAGCTCAAAGACATGAAAGGTCGTATTGCTGTAGCTAGATGAATTGAAAGAATGGAACACGGGAATTTTGGTGATGTGAAATCAGTGGGTACATCCATTTCTGAATTGAGAATACAGAGGGGTCAAGGTTATAGAATTTATTTTT
>JAGGRU010000197.1 GCA_021159425.1 Sulfurovum sp. | reverse complement strand
CCTTGGTTGTTTGATAATCAAGGTCTTTTCTGTCTACCACAAATACCACCTTGTCCACATGAGGCAGGTTCATGAGTATTTGAGCTGCTTTAAATGAAGTGAGTGTCTTTCCGGAACCGGTGGTGTGCCAGATGTAGCCGTTTTTGTTTGAGTTCTCTATCCTGTCTATAATAGCCTCTGTCGCATGATACTGATAAGGACGAAGCACCATCAGTATTTTGGGGACTTCTGCCAGTACGATGTACTTACAGATCATCTTGGAGAGGTGGCATCGCTCCAGAAATACCTCTGCAAACGCTTCAAGATTTGTGATATTGTTATTGTCTTTGTCCGCCCAGTAGAATGTCTGCTTGAATGACTGTTTTTTGTTGTTGGCATAATACTTGGTATTGACTCCATTAGAGATCACAAAGAGTTGCACATAGTTGAACAGTGCAGAGTTAAAGCCATACGAATGTCTCTGGTATCGGTTGATCTGATTGAACGCCTCTTTAAGCTCCAGACCTCTTCTTTTTAGCTCTACCTGAACCAACGGCAAACCATTGATAAGCAGTGTGACATCGTATCTGTTTTTGTACTTCCCCTCGATGGTGACTTGATTAGTCACTTGAAAGAGATTTTGGCACCAGTTGTTTGTATCTAAAAACTCTATATACTTTGTCGTACCGTCATCACGATCCAGAACAAACTTATCTCTAAGTATCTTAGCCTTTTCAAAGACAGTGCCTTTGTTTAGGTGATTGGTGATCCTTTTGTACTCCTGGTCACTTAGAGTGATTCCGTTGTGCTTTTCGAGCTGGGATTTAAGATTGGTGAGCAGTGTTTTTTCATCGGGTATCGTGACTCTTTCATAGCCTGATGAGGCAAGTTGTGTGATCAGATTTGCTTCTAAGACTGCTTCGCTTTGAGTGCTTGTTTTTACAAGGTAAAGCCCTGCTTTCTCCTCTTTTTGTTCCAAAAGATAGCTTTTTCTACTATAAAATACTTTTCCTACTCGATCGATATGCTCAAGCAGATCAGGATTGGAGATTTGATTGAGGAGTGACAGATCAAAGGTGTAAGGCAGTTCCAGATCTTCCAAAGCCAGAGATACTTTGCTGATGAAATGCAGGATATTTTCAGGACTTGGAGTGCATTTGAAAGTCAGATCTATATCCGAACCGTTTTTGTAGTTCCCTTTGGCTCGTGAACCATACAGGATGGCAGTCTCTATCTCTTTGAATTTCGAAAAAACTTCCTGGGTTTTCTCGACCGTTTTTTCTTTCAATCCATAGCACATAGGCTTATTCGTCCTTACTCTCAGGCTTACTTAGCTGCTTTTCAAAACTCTCTTTGAGTGCATGAAAGGCATCATAGTATTTGTCGAAGATGTCCAGCAGTATCTTCTCTGTGAGCTCTTCATTGTAAGTGTGAGATGTCAATATACGGCTTTGCACCATGGCAAACCACAAGTCCCCATCGCATATCAGTCCCCGCTGAAATGCTATGCGTATAGTGTCTCGACTCCCCTGAATCCCTTTTTCACCCTGATATTCATAAAAATCTTTCAGGGTCTTCCAGGCTAATTCGTAGTTATATTCAAATGCCTGAATAACCCCCTGCTCTTCCAAAGGCGAAAGTGCTCTTTGCTCTACGATCTCTACAGCATCATCGAGTTGTTTTAGAGCCTTTTTGAAGTTATTGAAGCGTTGGATCCATCTGATATCATCTCTCATATTTTTTCCTTGAAGTCATCTCTTATCATACAAACATCTGCTGAAGCAGTGCTTTTTTAAACTCTTTTGTGGAGTCTAGTTGTTTTTGTACTTGTTCTATTTTTGCGTCTA
>JAGGRU010000284.1 GCA_021159425.1 Sulfurovum sp. | reverse complement strand
TGACCACTGTACTGTGCTCCATAGCATGCTTTATCAGACCATCAAGTGTAGACCCAAACAGAGTACTCCCGGACAGAGTTAAAGTAAAAACTGACAGATAAAAAATTCTCTTCATTCATATACTCCCGTAATTATAAAGCATAAGGGTACCTAGTTAAGATGAATTCAAAGTGAATTGACCTTTCAATGATATCCCCTATGTTAATTTAGTAAACAGTAAAAACCTGATCCTGCATTTTCTATAATAACCATTCTATGACATTGATAATTTCTATTTTCATACCATCATAGACTTCTAATTTTGAGGTATCTTCACTAATAACCATACAGTTGACATTTTCAAGATTTAGCTCTTTTACGGTTTTAGCAAATACTCTTAGCTCTCTTTTTTTTGTTTTTTCTTCTTTTAGTGAAAGGGTTACCTGTATTAAAGCTTCTATTTTTTGATCTTTCTCTATAAGAAAATCACACTCCCAGCCATTGTTTGTTTTATAGTAGTACACTTTGTAACCTCTTCTTTGCAATTCTAAAAAAACGATGGTTTCCAGGTTACTACCACGATGCTGAAGGTTAGGTACCCTAAGTATATTACTGAGTCCCAGATCAATACTGTAGTATTTTTTATCGTTCGCACTTTGTTTTCTCAAAGAGTAGTCAAATTTGGGTACTTCAAACAGCATATATGCTTTACAGAGGTACTCCACATAATTTCTTGCCATATCGTAAGAGATATGAAAGTGATTTTTGATTTTAGTAATGCTTTGTATAATGCCGGTGTTACTGAGCAGAAAAGCGGCTATTTCCTCAAGTGTACCAAACTCTTTTAGTTTGTACCTGGCTACAATATCTTTAAGGAGAATGGAGTCCTTGTAACTGACAAGCAGTTCTCTTGTCTGCTCTGCTGTGTATTCCAGTGTTTTGGGAAAAGCACCATATTTCATATATACTTCAAAGGCTCTTTGCAACTCAATTTTTAAATTCACCAGATCCAACTTATTGGTTACGGTCATTCCTTTAAAGCCAATATATTCAGAAAAACTCAAAGGATAAACATCTATGCTCAAATACCTCCCACTCAATGCAGAGGCTATTTCAGAACTAAGCAGTGAAGAGTTTGAACCACTAAGTACAATATGAGATAACCCTAATTCATACTCCTTGTTGACCCATTTTTCCCACAATGTTACATTTTGGATTTCATCTAAAAACAGATAGGGTTTGGCATCGGGAGCCAAGTACTCCATATAAACAGACTTTATCTTTTCTAAAATAGAGAGATCGAGATGATTAATGAACCTGGGGTCTTCAAAGTTGACAAAGAGGACATTTTTCATATCCACACCTGTGGCTTTAAGATGCTTGATACGGTTTATCATCAATGTAGATTTACCACTGCGTCTCACACCTTTTATAACAACCACTTCATCACTCTTCATCCACAAGTCTATTTTATTGCCATAGCTCTCTCTTGGATGTGTTGGGGGAAAGTCTCTATTCCAATAGTTCCAGTCGTTCAATATCTCCAATATTTCCGTCTTATCCAAGAATAATCCTTTAAATTGTTTGTTTAATCATACAATTTATTTAATTATTGTTTGTTTAATCATTGAATATACTATTATATTTTACTCATAATCATAAGTAGCATAAAGGTTTAATCCGTCTTTATACTAACATAAAATCATCTTGGTTCATTGGCATTCAATGTAAATGGCAAGATCGATAATGTCCATATGAATTCAAGTCACCATAATTTATCAATTTCAATTATATCGCCTATGTTGATTTAGTAAACAGTGAAGACCTGACCCTGGGTTTTCTTTAAAA
>JAGGRU010000345.1 GCA_021159425.1 Sulfurovum sp. | reverse complement strand
TTTGTGCTTGACCTTGTGTAAAGTTAAGGGTACGCATGACATAGAGAAACGCAATAGTTTCTTCTTCAATGTGGTATTTCTCTTTAACGAATGGCATAAACTATTCACCTTTATATAACTGCTATTTGGGTAGAATTCTAGCATAAAATTAATAGGGGTCTGGTATTAATGATATGTCACAGAGTGATTTATCGTTAGTACCTGACTCCCCTAAGAGGATAAAAAATGGTTGAAAGATATTCAAGACCAGAGATGGCAGAAAAGTGGACACAAGAAGCAAGATATGCAGCATGGCTTGAGGTTGAAAAAGCAGCAGTAAAAGCATGGAACAAAATAGGGCTTATCCCTGATGATGATTGTGAAAAGATTGTTAAAAATGCTACTTTCTCAGTGGAAAGAATTGAAGAGATAGAAGCTATTACGAGACATGACTTAATTGCCTTTACTACCTCTGTGAGTGAAAGCCTTGGAAAAGAGTCAAGATGGTTCCACTATGGCATGACTTCTTCAGACGCAGTGGATACAGGTGTTGCACTTCAGATGAAGGCTTCACTTGAAATCATCATTGCAGATACTAAGATGCTTATGGAGTCTATCAAAAAAAGAGCAGAAGAACACAAAATGACTTTAATGGTAGGACGAAGCCACGGTATCCATGGTGAACCTATCACCTTTGGTTTGACTTTGGCAGTTTGGTATGATGAAATGTCAAGACACTTAACAAACTTAGAGCAGACTATGGAAGTGATTGCTGTAGGTCAAATCTCTGGTGCCATGGGTAACTTTGCGCATGCCCCATTAGAACTTGAAGAGTATGCCATGGCTGAATTAGGTTTAAAACCTGAGCCTTGTTCAAACCAAGTAGTACATAGAGACAGATATGCAAGACTGGCAACTACTTTAGCACTTATGGCCTCTTCGGTAGAAAAGTTTGCAGTACAAGTGAGACATTTACAAAGAACAGAAGTGTATGAAGCTGAGGAGTATTTTGCAAAAGGTCAAAAAGGAAGCTCTGCTATGCCTCATAAAAGAAACCCTATTCTTACAGAGAACATTACAGGGCTTGCACGTATCATTAGAACGTGTGTAACCCCTGCTATGGAAAATGTAGCACTGTGGCATGAGAGAGATATATCACACTCTTCAACAGAAAGGTTTTGGTTACCCGATGCATTCATCACAACTAACTTTATGATGCACCGTATGAACTCTGTTATCGCTAACCTCACTGTAATGCCTGAGAACATGATGAAAAACCTAAACCTGACCGGTGGATTGGTATTCTCTCAAAGAGTGCTTCTTGAGCTTCCTATAGCCGGGGTTAGCCGTGAAGATGCGTATCGTATAGTACAGCGTAATGCAATGAAAGTATGGGAGGAGATCCAACAGGGAAAATCTACAACTAATGATGAAGGTGAATCACTTTACCTTCAATACTTGTTAGCAGATGATGAACTTAGAGAGTCTCTTTCTGAAGAGCAGATCAGAGAGTGTTTTAATTTTGATTATTACACCAAAAATGTAGATAAAATTTTTGCTAGAGTTTTCAAATAATGCGTAGGGTGCAATTTATTGCACCGCTTTTCCCAATCATTCGAACATTATCATTGGTGCAATAAATTGCACCCTACAATAATATTTTTTTATTAAGACTTCCCCTCTCATCGCCATTCCCTAAACTATCACATTTCCTTATAAAAATATTGTCTAAAAATGATACAGTAATTAACAAATCTGCAAGGATAATTTGAGTAAAATCAATTAATTTTTTACCTCAAAAATGAGGTATGTCTATGTAACTTCAGGAGTAAATATGATCAGAGTTGTTAAACGAAATGGAA
>JAGGRU010000330.1 GCA_021159425.1 Sulfurovum sp. | reverse complement strand
TCTTCGCAGAAAGCAGTCTAAGCATAAGCTGTTCCGCAGGCATTTCCAATGAAAAAAAAGCCACACCTTCATTACGTTCTATGGCTTTGAGTGCCATGTTTAGGACCAGGGCCGTTTTGCCCATCGCAGGCCTCGCAGCGATGATCACAAGGTCTCCTTTACCGAAACCGGATGTTTTATCATTCAAATTTTTGAATCCTGTATCTGTACCGATGAGCTTGGAATTTCCCAATGCTTTAAGACGGTTAATTTCATCCATCATCTTTAACGTGATATCTTTGGAGTCTCTGAAGTCTTCATTGGTATTGTTCTGTGTGATCTCATAAAGCTTTTTTTCTACAAGATTCATTACTTCTTCTGCAGGCAAATCATCTTCAATGACCACTTTTTTAATTTCTGTTGCAAGTGTTGCCAAAGCTCTTTTACTTGACTTTGCTTTAATTTCTGTAAGGTATGCCGCTGTATTTGAAATAGGGTTTGCAGAGAGGAGATCAAGCATCGCTACTTCATCAAATTTCCCCATACTCACAAGTTTAGACCGTAAAAACTCTTCATCTATAGGTTTCTCTTCACGGCTTAACTCTTCCATTGCAGCAAATATATGCTGATGAAATGGAAGGTAAAAATCATGAGATGAAAGCTTAGCTGCTATCTCTTCATACGTTTCCGGATCAAAAATAATGGCTGAAAGTACTGCTCTCTCTATGTTTAAGTTGTACATATTTTCCATTATTTATTTTCCTCCGCAAACTTCTCCACTTCGGCTACAAATCTATCTACCAACTCTTCTTCAGGAAGTCTTGCAACCACTTCTCCCTTGATCATCACCAACCCTGCACCTTTTCCGTAAGCAATGGCAACATCAGCATGTTTTGCTTCCCCTATGGCATTTACCACACAACCCATCACGGAAACATCCATAGGTGTTTTGATGTGTGCTGTACGTCTTTCCACTTCTGCCACTGCCGTAACCAGATCAGCTTCTATACGACCGCAGGTAGGACAGGAGATAATATTGAGTCCTTCTTTGATACGTCCGGAGTCTTTGAGTATGGCTTTCCCTACTTTAATTTCCTCTTCCAGCTCCCCGGTAATGGAAATACGCATAGTATCTCCAATGCCGTCAAGTAAAAGTGTTCCCAGTCCAATGGCAGATTTTATCGTTGCATGAAAAATAGTACCGGCCTCTGTTACCCCCAAATGGAAAGGGTAGTCATTCTTAGGTCTTAACATTCTGTAGGCATCCACTGTTCTGTCTACATCTGAAGCTTTAAGCGACACTTTAATGTCCGTAAAACCCAAGTCTTCAAGGAATTTGATATTATACTCAGCACTCGCGACCATACCTTCAGCAGTAGCACCATACTTTTGATCAAACTCTTTTTCAAGTGAACCTGAATTGACACCTATACGAATAGGCAATGAACGTTCCTGACAGGCTTTAACTATTTCTTTAATGCGACTCTTCTCACCAATATTCCCCGGATTAAAACGGATACAATCCACCCATTTGGCTGCTTCAAGTGCAAGTCTGTAATTAAAATGTATGTCTGCAACAAGCGGTAAAGATATCTGCTCTCTTATATCTTTTAAAGCCAGTGCCGCTTGCATACTGGGAACTGCCACACGAACAATATCACAACCGGCAAAATGCAACCTGTTTATCTGCTCTACAGTTTCCTTAACATCACTGGTATTACTATAAGTCATAGACTGCACAGAAATAGGTGCATCTCCACCTACTGCTACATTTCCCACGTAAATTTTTTTTGTTTTAACTCTTGGTTTCAAAGCATACCTTAGTATCCGTAGGGTCGGTTCACCGACCACCACATTTATATATTCTCATTTTATTGGTC
>JAGGRU010000190.1 GCA_021159425.1 Sulfurovum sp. | reverse complement strand
TTTTTCAAGCATTGGAATGAACATAGACCATATCCCTTTTATAGGAAGTTCCAGTCATGCCAAACGTAATCAAAAGACATTGACTTCACTGGTATCATTGGAAGAGGAAGATAAAATAAAAAAATATCCTATACATTTTTATGGTCAAAAATATTTTGATGAAAAAGCACTTCAAAAAGCCATGGGTGTGTATAGAGGAAAATCTTACAAATTTTGGAAAAAAGAAGAAGCCACAATAAAAGAGAGTCTCATACCTACTTTGGAAACATCATTGCGTAATTTTTATGATTCTGAGGGTTATTATAATGCCAAGATCTCCATCAAGCAGACCCAAATAGATGTCACAGTCAAGATAGATGAAAAAAGACCTGTAAAGATCAACACTATTCGTATTCAAAGTGACCATGATATAAAAGATATTATCACCTTTAAAAAAGGTTCTCTTTTTACCTCAAAAGAGTTCGTTACAGTAAAATCCAAGATCATCGACACTATGATGAGAGAGGGGTATTGTAATTATACGCTGAATGCCAAAGCCTATGTAGACAGTCACAAACATAAAGTAGATATAGCCGTAAAACTTCAAAAAGGTGACATTTGCACGTTTGGGAAAGTGACAGTCAAAGGATTTACAGACATCAAAGACGATATTGTGTTATCCAGGGTCAGAGCAAAAGAAGGTGAACGCTTCGACCATGAGAAAATAACAAAGAGTTACGATGCACTCTATGCCTTGGATGCTTTTGATTCGATCTATATAGAGTATGAAAAGAAAAAAAACTCTGTTGTGCCTCTTGAGATCACAGGCTCTGAGATAAAACAACCGTGGTATGTAAAAGGCGGTATAGGATGGGAGGGAGATACGGGTATACGTCTGACTTCAGAGGTGATCCGAACCAATCTTTTTGGAGATGCTAAACAACTGTCACTTGAACTGGTATATTCAAGTATTGACAAACTCGCAAGGTTTAGTTATTTTGCACCTGCACGTTTTAAGTTCTTGAATTACTATCTGGACTTAACGGCGCAAGTGGCTTACAACAAGTTCACATACACTGATTTTTCTGAAGATAAAGTCTACGCAAGAAGCTATGTGAGTTATAATGGTGAACATCTCAAACTCCACGCAGGTTTGGTTTTGGAAAATGTAGACATTTCACCTTTTAGTATTGTAAACGATATTATACCACTTGGACAGGAAGACTATCAACTCATTTACCCTCGTCTTCAATTTGTTTATGATCAAAGAGATTCATCATTTGATCCAAAAAATGGTTATTATTTCTCTGGCTCTGTAGAGTATGCCCTGCCGTACAAAGAAGAAGCTTCTTCTTTTCTGAAATACGAACTTGAAGCCAGAGCCATCATCACATTTTTAGATAAATTGACTCTCTCTGCTGTGGGGAAAGTAGGTACGATCTCTGAGATTGAAAATCCTATCCCCGCTTCCAAACTCTTCTTTGCCGGAGGGATCGACTCTAACCGTGCTTATGGTTACAAACGTATGGGTGTGACACTCTCTTCCACTACTTTTGGCAAAGTGGGTGGCTTTTCCATGGCAAATCTCTCTTTGGAAGCAAACTATCCCCTCACAGAGGATCTTTACGCTGCCGTATTTTCAGACAACACTACACTCGATATAGAAAGTTTCAAGCTCCTTGATAATATCATCTCTTCTGCAGGGATAGGACTGCGTTATGTGACACCTATTGGTCCGATCAAAGTTGACTTTGGAATGAATATAGAAGACCGCTCACAACATACACTGCATTTTCAACTGGGACAATCGTTTTAAAAGCCTCACTGTTTACAGACAGGTTAAATTATGTTTGGGCTACAATAAGACAAAAGAGCAAAAAAAGAGAA
>JAGGRU010000405.1 GCA_021159425.1 Sulfurovum sp. | reverse complement strand
ATCAGGTGCCATACTCTGCGGACATATACACAGAACTTATCAACTTGATCTGGAAGGTCTGGACTGTGATCTCTACTGTGCAGGTTCTGCTACGATGGAAGATCATGAAGGGTTTTGGGTGTATGAGGTAGCAGGGAAAGAGATGAAAGCAAAACGTGTTGTTTGGGATAAAGAACACGCTTGTTACAGTTACCAAAAGTAATTTAGATAGAACGAAAACAACCATAATACGATTGTAATCCAGAAATCACGTAGGTCGGGGTACCCTTACCCCGACAACAATTTAATATGCAAATAAAATTAGTTTTATGCTAGTTATTGTCGTAGTGAGGGCACTACGACCTACGAAAATAGATATTAAGTACGGTAATTTACCAGAAATAGTTCATATCGAACTGGAATATCTTGGCTTCCAATTCCCCCTCTTCCAAGTCAGGACTTAATGTAGATGCATAACGTAGTTGAAACTGTGTCTGTGCATTAAGCATATAGCCAAGCGTCAAACCTAAAGAGTCTGAAGTATGGGCAAAATTGGACGGTAGACCATCTGTAAAAGAATCACCCACACGCTGTACAAAATAATCTAAAGAGACAAAAAGTTCAGGAGTAATATCTATTATGATAGCAGAATAAAAAACTATTATCTATCCTAAAAGCGAAAATAGATATAATCTCCTATGAGAAGTAAAAAAAATGTTGAAACCACTAAATTGAAAAAGGGTGAAACCCTTAAAAAAGAGTTTGATACCTATGTAGAAATGGCAGAAAATGCTGTGGACTGGACCTTGTTCTGTTCTTATCAACTCAAGCCAAATTTCTCAGAGGGTATCTATAAGATCTTACAGCTTCCCTCCATGCAAATAGCCTATACCAATATGGAAGGCGGCGTCATGTTTGATTATGTTGCACCGGAAGAGTGCATAACCTTTTCTCTGATGAAAAATATTTCCCAAAAAGCCTGTATTGACCAGATGAAACTTGAAACAGGCATGATTAGTGTTGTGGATGATAAAAGGGTCTACAATTTGATGTGCTCTGCTCAGGTAGAAATTCTTGATATCTCGTTGAATAAAAATGCCGATCCGACACTATTGAAGAAGCTTACACAAGCTGTCGATAAATATTATGTAGACAATGACCAAAAGATCACCACGCTTACCAAAGGATTCATTACTGAATTTTCAGACTCTAGCAGTCCACTCGATACACAAACGTCCATGCAGATAGAACAGCAAATTACAGAAGCCATGCTCAAGCTTCTTGATGTGCAGGAAGCACAAACACCGCACTTTACAAAATCTGAGAAAACTGCAATACAGATCAAAAAAGACCTCTTCAAGCATATGGATCATACAATGTCGGTAGAAACTTTAGCTGAGAAGTATACTATCTCTGTGAAGAGTCTTCAAAATGCCTTTAAATCACTCTATGGTCTCAGGCCAAATGAATTCATGCGATTGCTCAAACTCAATCTTGTGCATCATGAATTGACACAAAGTAAATCTACACAAACCTCTGTATTGAAGATTGCACGAAAGTGGGGCTTTGCACATATGGGACGTTTTTCAAAATACTATACTGAACTCTTTGGAGAGAACCCTTCTGTTACGTTAAAAAATATCAATCCTCTAGTTGACGGAATGCATACTCACTGTGTAGAGAGAAAAGAAGAGATACCTTGATCCAAAAAAATGTATGAATTAAGTAAGCAATATACAAAACAAATAATTATTTATGTAACTTTAGAAAACCTTATAAAGTGTGCTATACAGGAGGCTATATAAGGTTTATATTCCCTGTGATTAGTGATATAATCATAATAGTTTTAAGTTTCATGGAAGTTTTTTGTTGTTTGTTTTGTGTATTGG
>JAGGRU010000248.1 GCA_021159425.1 Sulfurovum sp. | reverse complement strand
ATTGAGGGCGATTTATATTGGACTAAAAATGTCGCGCCGTTTTTCATGAGTCTAGTTATTCCTTATACTCCAACCGATGCAAGCATCGGGGTAATTTTTGAGATTATACATCAAAACTATCAATTATGCAAACTCAATTTCAAATAATAGTAGTACGTTGAGAGCTTAGAGAACTCATTCATCCTGAGTTGGATGTCATTAATGTTGATGGTACTCCGGAAAATGAACTTCCTGAAGATTGTTACTCAGAAGAAGCAGAAGTTGTAGAAGAAGTAGAAAAAGAAGGCTTGATGGACAAGGTTAAAAAGTTTTTTTAGATCATAGTGCAGAGTTATCTTTATAACTCTGCATAAAATTACGCTTACTGATTTACGAAGTTACCGGTAAATAATAAGCCACTGCTATCAATGAAATAACAACACCTAACCATACTGTCGGTATAAGCCTGTATTTTAACCGAACCTCTTTTAAATCCATAAAGTAATCAATAACCAGTTGTCCTTTAATGAATGTAGTAATGAGTAAAACAGCAACAAGAGTTGTGCTAATATATTTTAAATACCCCAAGAGATAAGCAAAGATCGTAAGTATGACCAAAATAACCCATACAACTTCTAAAATTCTTTTCACTCTAACCCCTTATCTTATGATGTAAACTAATGGAAAAAGTACGATCCACAATAAATCTACCATATGCCAATACGATGCACCTGTCTCTATACCTTTAGAATCATTTGGCAGATAACCATAAATCTTTGTCTTTTTGTATATGAGAACTAGAATACCTGAACCTAAAAGTACATGTAAAAAGTGAAATACAGTCAACATAATATAAAACATAAAGTATTTATTAGTACTAAGGTGTATACCCATCCCAAATATATGAGAAAATTCTGTGATTTTAATGGCTAAAAAAGCAATACCGCATAGGATGGCAAACAGAAGCCATTTTGATGCTTGAATATTCGAGGCTTCTTGACTCTCCGGAGTCATAGTTCGAATACTCTGGACTGCTTTTACCACAAAATAACTGCTTGTAATTAAAATAAAAGTATTGATAAAACCAGATGTTTGATTGACTGCAAGTTGCGAAGCATTAAAAAGTTCTACATCAAGTCTTCTTGAAAAGGCATAGCCCAAAAAAAGCAGTGCAAAGGTAATGAACTCCACATAAATAATAACCCATATTGCTAAATCTCCAGGAGGATACGGCTCTTTTAAAGTGATACTTTTAGACATCAGAACTCTTTGTGAAGTGCAAGGATATAAGCTTTTCAAGTACTTCCAGGACATCCTCTTCGTCACTGAGTGATTCTACTATGGAGTGCATACAAGCCTGATACGGATCAAAACCTTTGGTGATTAGTTTTCCGGCATAGATGAGCAGTCTTGTTGAGACTGCTTCTTGAATATCTGTATCATCCAGTTGACGGATCTCTCCGGCAATATCTACCAGTTTTTGTGCTGTGGCAGCATCAACCCCGCTCTCTTTGATGATCACTTCTTTTTCTATCTCTGCTTTTGGATAGTTAAAACTAAGTGAAATAAACCGCTGTTTGGTACTTGGCTTCATCCCTTTTAAAACATTTTGATAGCCGGGGTTATAGGAGACTACCAGCATAAAATCAGGATGGGCTTCTATCACTTCACCTGTTCGGTCTATGGGCAGAACTCTACGATAATCTGCTAAAGAATGCAGTACAACCGTTGTATCTTTTCTGGCTTCTATGATCTCATCAAGGTAACAAATACCACCATTTCTTACTGCTTTAGTCAGAGGTCCATCTTGCCAATAGGTACCATTTTCATCTATGAGGTGGCGACCGACCAAATCTGCTGCACTCAGATCATCATGACAAACCACTGTATAAA
>JAGGRU010000286.1 GCA_021159425.1 Sulfurovum sp. | reverse complement strand
GCATTTCTTTTACAGTTTGCTATGATGCTAACGTTAGTTATCGCTGGAGTAACCGGATTTTGTCCGGGACTTATCATGCTAAAGAAGATTTTTCCTCCTTGTGAAAGTACTAATATAAAGGACAATAGTTAATGTCAAACATATCATATAAAGATGCCGGTGTAGATATCGATGCGGGTAATGAATTCGTAGAAGCTATTAAATCGGATGTAAAATCAACTTTCGATAAAAATGTGATCGGTGGTATCGGTTCCTTTGCAGGTGCTTATGCGCTTCCAACAGGATATAAAGAGCCGGTGATACTTTCTGCTACAGATGGTGTAGGAACAAAACTTCGTATTGCTATAGAGAGTGGTAAGCTTGATACGGTGGGTATTGACCTTGTGGCAATGTGCGTGAATGATCTTATCTGTAATAACGGAACGCCAATGTTCTTTCTGGACTACTATGCAACAGGTAAACTGCTTCCGCAAAATGCAAAAGATGTGGTTGCCGGTATAGCAGAGGGTTGCCGACGAAGTGAGTGTGCGCTTGTAGGTGGAGAAACTGCTGAAATGCCGGGAATGTATTCAGGTGATGACTTTGACCTTGCAGGCTTTGCTGTAGGTATTGCAGAGCGTGCTGATATGGATATGGTGGCAAACGTAAGAGAAGGGCAAATCCTTATTGCTATGCCAAGTTCAGGTGTGCATTCTAACGGATATTCACTGGTGAGAAAGATCTTCTTTGATAAATTGGGAATGAGTCTTGATACAGAGTTTGAAGGGAAACCTTTAGTCGATACTCTTTTAGAGCCGACGCGTATCTATGTAAAAGAGTATAAAGCCAATAAACAGTACGTAAAAGCTCTAGCTCACATTACGGGTGGGGGAATCGTAGAAAACCTTCCCAGAGTCCTTCCTGATGGTATGAGAGCCATTGTAAACAAAGACTCTATCAGAGTACTTCCTATTTTTGAATTCATGGGTCAGTATGTAGATGAAGAAGAGATGTTCAGAGCCTTCAACATGGGTGTTGGTATGGTATGGGTTGTTGAACCTGAGGATGTGGATGCTGTCCTTGCAAATACGGATGGATATGTTATCGGGGCTTTAGCTAAAGGCAAGAAGGGTGTTGATTTAGTGTAGGGTCGATTTATCGACCTTTTTTCACAATAATTTTTTATGGTGGTCGGTAAACCGACCCTACGTATTACTTCCGTATCGCTTCCCTATCCAACTCACCGTCTTTCCATTTTGCCAAATAAGCATTCAAGTTTGATTTTACATCACCTTGTAACATATAAAGTCCTATAAGGTTAGGTAAGGCCATTGCAAGGATAAGAAGGTCTGAGAAGTCCAATATAGCAGAGGCAGAGGTAACTGTTGCTGCAACAGTAAACGAGATGAAAATAAGTTTATACAGTAGTGTGTACTTTTCTCCAAACAGATATGTCCAAGAACGCTCACCGTAGTATGACCATGAGATCATTGTTGAGAATGCAAAGAGTACAATGGAGAATGACAAGATCACAGGGAACCATGAAATGACTGTTCCGTATGCCGCGGCGGTAAGTGCTGCACCCTGCTTTGAAGCTACCAGGTTTGCAAATTCTCCAGCCGGATCATAAACGCCCGTTGTTACAATGACAAGAGCAGTCATAGTACAGATGACGATCGTATCAATAAACGGCTCATAAAGTGCTACCAGCCCCTGTCTTACTGGATATTTTACAGAAGCTGTAGAGTGTACGATCGCAGCAGAACCTATACCTGCTTCAGAGGAAAAGGCAGCACGTTTGAATCCTTGGACAAGAACACCTATGAAGCCACCGACTGCTGCGGTAGGTGCAAATGCTTCATGGAAAATGATTGAAATTGCCTGAGGTACTTCTG
>JAGGRU010000334.1 GCA_021159425.1 Sulfurovum sp. | reverse complement strand
ATTCTGAACTTATATGTCTTTTTGCTTTTGAAAATCCTCTTTTTTTAAATTATAATTATATTTTACATATTTCCACATTTTCCCGCTTCACATTTCATAGATGAAAATTTTGTTTGTTGCATCTGCGTATCTTCTAATATATTGACGGTAATACCAACAATAAAGACCAAAAATATAGATACAATAGTGAGTTGCAGTTTAGATATTTTTTGTATCTCTTCTTTTTCTTTTATTTCACAGACACCACCTGGACAATAGTGTGGGCTTCTTTTATGCACCCAATGATAAATTATACATCCTAGACAGATACCAAAAGCAGCTTCAGTAAAAAGAAGGGCTAAACAAAGAATACAGATAGCTATTTTGATTGGAGTCATCCATTCAAAGATAACAATGATGAAAAACATGATCACGGAGAGTCCGAATCCAATGCCCCAGGCAAATCTTTTTTGTACTGCACCTACATACTCAGGCGTTTGATTTTGTACAAAAAGTCGTCCAAGAATGAGGCTCGGTGCATACATTGGGTTGATAAATATACGGATAAAAAAATCTATCATAAAAACTGTAACAAAGATCTGAGTAAATAGAAATCGGTGTGTAAAGTATGCATTTAGAAATGAGATGATTGCAAATAAAAAGAGAATACCGGCACCTGCACGTGCTTCACGCTCATTGAGTACAGGTACATCATAACTTTCAACTGTTTCACCAAAGTAGAGATATTTTTTCATTTAGTATTACCTTAATTTATTTATTAGGGTAATGTATCATACTAGTGTGCAACAGCTGTGAATTGGATTATATCAGGATTATCTTCCCATCATTTTAGCCAAAGGAACTACCAGCGGTACAAAATGAACTTTTTGTACATCCCACTTACTTAATATTGCATTACGATCATCGTGCAGTTGGATCACTTGTTTATAGTAAGCACCTCTTGCATCAGGGTCCAGCTGTTTTAACATTTTATTGAGCTGTGATGTACTCATCCCATAGACAAATTTAAGCTGTTGTGTATCACCTTGTTGCGCAATAATATTGAGAAGCCTTCCGTCTTTCAGTATGAGTTGATAGGCATAGAGATGACCTTTACCATAAACCATTATCACACTTTTAGCCTCAAATATAATTTTAATACTGTGCATGATCGGTGGTTCAAATTCATAGTCTAAATCTGTTCTGGCATCTTCATACACCACAAGGTTACCTTCATTCAGACGTAAAACTTTTTGGCTGAGGAATAGACTGTTGAAATTATCTCTACGCTCATTGACCAGGGTACCATCAAGTTGTAGATACTCTTTCTCTACTTGAATGGTGAGTTGCTTATTGTTATAGGTCAGGTTTGATGGTATACCACAGCCACTGATCATAAGTGTGACTGTAATTGTAAGTAGTGTACTTATGATCTTTTTCATTATACTATTTCTGTTAATTTTAGAAAAAGATCATTGATCTCTTGACCTGCTTTCTTAGCAACTTTTTCTGCTTCTATTTTAGAAGTGGCATAGAGATGTGTAAGTTCTTTAGATTTTTCTTCCAAAAGGTCTTTACTGTCCATTTTTGCAAGTGAAGCTTTAAGAGCAGCTATGTCTAACTCTTCCTGTGTTTTTTTAGATACCTGGAAAGCAAATTTTTCTGCACTCTCTTTTACTTCTTCAAGTTTTTCACGAGCTTCCATCATGCCTAAATGCCCTTTGAGTTCAGCCTTCTCTTCAAAGTCAGTATAAGCCACTTTAAGTTTATCGTTAACTAGAGCAAAATTCTTTTTTAGGTCACCCCAGAATTCTTTTGCATCATCAGTAAAGTCTTCACTGAGATCTTCTATTTAATCTTGAGCATCTTCCAGTGATTTTTTTGACTCATTTATAATTTTTTTAAATTCTTT
>JAGGRU010000155.1 GCA_021159425.1 Sulfurovum sp. | reverse complement strand
GTATCACTGAAATGATCGATCTTAAATGGTGTTTGTGTCAACTGTTCAAAGTAGAGTTTGGCTTTATGGAATTTATAGGCTGACTCACTCTTCCTGATACGAAAAAGCAGTTGGATCATATTTTTTCTATGATAATCACTGTAATGTTTGATCTTAACAGGATCACTGTACTGTTCCGGTAGGTCCACCATACAATCACTGAATGCTTCGTAACGCTGAAGGATAAGAAACCTGTAGGCAGAAAGCTCATAATAGAAAAGATCACTTGCTTTGATCTTGTCATAGGCTGAATATTTGATGATCTCTTTCAATGCATCTCTTGGTCGAAGGAAACCATGCCAGACCAGTGTAGTATAAAATTTAACAATAAATCCTACATTCTTGACCTTGTCTGATTCAAGTAGCGTATTGAAGTTTTCCTGAAGTGTTACATTAACAAATTCTTCTCTAAAGTGAGCTATGCACTTGACTAACTCTGCACTCTGTGGAGAATTACCCTCGTTATTAAAGAGTTCCCATTCTCTTGCCTGGAGATCATAATGGTGAATGATCTTGATCACATTGGCATTGTTTCTCTTAAGATATTTTAGCTCTTCCTCTCCAAGTCTGTTCAAAAGTGAGATCCCGGTTTCAAAGAAAGAGAGACTCTCTTCATAACTCACTGCAGGAACATCTTCATCAACAAAGATATCTTTTGGAGGGTTCATCAAACCCAGTCCATACTTTTGACCCAAATTAAGATAGCGAAAGATCGCAACAATGTTGATCAGATCTCCTCTGTGTATTTCCGGGTGAGTAGAGAGAAAAATACTGATATCTCTATAGCTCTTCAAAGCCTTCTTCACAAATTCATGGATATCTTCCGGATTGAAATATTCACCTTGATTTGACAAACCGTAATAGATGAAGGCACTGTGCATTTTAAAAATGATCTCTACAGAAGGATCATTTTGTCTCGAAGCAAAATCTTCAATATAAGAAGCTTCTGCCTGCAATTGCTCTACATAATCCTGTCGTGAAATCTCATGGCTTTTCAGATCATCCTCAAGATCTTCCACCTTTTTTGCAGATGCAGCATGAACGGGGTATGTATTGGATCCTAATTCATCCAAGAGATTTTTAATAGGTATATATCCTCCATGATGCAAGACTTCAAAACGTGCCTGTTCTGTATCGATCTGCAGTCGTTCAAACTGTTCTTCAAGATTTTTCATGACATCAGCAAGCATTTTCCACTGTACCGTTATTTTAGAGTTACGTCCTGCACCTTTCGCCTGAATGTTGTAATTACTGGTATGCTCCATGGATGACCAGAGACTTTCAAAAGTGGTATGCAGCTGAATTTCAACATTAAAATAGTCTTTAAGTTTTCGAAGTATATCTATATTTTGATCCTCAGGATCAAGCAGACTAAACAGAGTGTCTGTATTTGCAGAAACTGTAGCATTTTGTCCTGATACATCAATATCGAAACGGGGATTGAACACTGTATGGTCACAATGAAGCCCACTATAGCCACTTTTCTTTTCAACAGTGTAAAATCCATATAAAAGATGATCATCCGTTCGATTATCGTACTCAAAGAAATTGTATAAAGTT
This sequence comes from Sulfurovum sp., assembly GCA_021159425.1. Classification (GTDB taxonomy): domain Bacteria; phylum Campylobacterota; class Campylobacteria; order Campylobacterales; family Sulfurovaceae; genus Sulfurovum. The sequence continues at coordinate 299 of JAGGRU010000155.1, read as the reverse complement.
CGGGCAACCCACTCTTTTTCATAAGGATAAGAACAAACGAATTGAATTCCTATCAGATCATGAAGTGCACCTCCATTGAGAAAGACCTTTAAAGGCTCTTCAAATATTTTTGGATCATGCAGACCCAGTTTCACCAGTTTTTTGATCACCGAGTCGGTGTATTTGTATCGGATCTTGATCGTATCAACCCCTGAATATTCCAGAACAGTGATCTCTTTGTCTGCCGGTACCCTACTCTCCAGTTCCTGAAAATATTTGATCAGGCTTTCCGTATATCGGGGGAGTACACCTTTGGGTTC
>JAGGRU010000227.1 GCA_021159425.1 Sulfurovum sp. | reverse complement strand
TTGTAATGCTGTTCTTTATGATCTTCCCCGCTATGAAGATCGTAGAGTGGGTTGAAAGTAAAATAACTGTACCGGAAAAGTGGCACAATCCACTTCTATTTTCTACCACTTTATTCCTCTCATTCTGCATAGGACTCTTCCTTCAGTTTGCATAACCGACTATTAACAACTTTTTAGCTAAAATATTAATTAATTTTGACACGCCCAAAAGCGTGTTTTGGAGTAACAAAATGGATAAATCAAAATATATTTGGATGGATGGTGAACTGACGCCTTGGGAAGATGCCAAGGTACACGTTCTCACACATACCCTGCATTATGGTAACGGTGCCATAGAAGGTACTAAAGCCTACAAAACAGTAGATGGAAGATGTGCTATTTTTAAACTGAATGAGCATACACAAAGACTTTTAAATTCATCAAAAATGACATTGATGGATGTTCCTTATACACTGGAAGAACTCAACGATGCACAGGTTAAACTGCTACAGGAAAATGAACTCTTTGACGGTGCTTACATCAGACCATTGGTTTATCTTGGTTACGGTGTTATGGGTCTATATCACAAGGACTGTCCGGTAAATGTATCTATTTCAGCATGGAAATGGGGAGCATACCTTGGTGAAGAGGGTCTTAGAAAAGGGGTCAGATTAAAAGTCTCATCCATGACAAGAACCCCAAATACATCAGGCATGGGAAAAGCCAAAGCAGTAGCAAACTACCTCAACTCCCAAATGGCAAAATTCGAAGCGGTTGAAGCAGGTTATGACGAAGCACTTCTTAGAGATGATCAGGGGTATATCGCTGAAGCATCCGGTGCATGTTTCTTTATGGTAAGAGAGGGAAAACTCATCTCTCCTCCATCTGACAATACACTGGAATCTATTACACAACAAACGGTGATCGATTTGGCTACGGACATGGGGATAGAAGTGATCAGAAGACGCATCACACGTGAAGAAACTTACATTGCTGATGAAGCTTTCCTCACGGGTACAGCAGCAGAGGTCACACCGATACGTGAAATAGATGCCCGCATCATCGGTTGTGGTTCTCGCGGACCGATCACAGAAAAATTACAAACAGCCTATTTTGATGTAGTTGCGGGTAAGAACCCTGACTATGTTCAACATTTAACCTATATCAATTAATTTTGGTGCGTTGGAAAACGCACCCTACAGAAAACACAAGGAATACACATGCCAGCAGATATGAATGACTATTTTAAAAAGAAAAAAGCGGGTAACAACTCGAATAACAATAACAATAGCGGTGGGGGGAACAACTTTGAAAATCCTCTAAACAATATGGGTAAAGGTGCACCGTGGATTGTTGCCTTAATTGCCATTGGTTTTGCATTTTTTGTATTTAAACCTTTTACGATCATCAATTCGGGTGAAGTAGGGATCAAGATCAATACAGGTAAATTTGAATCAGAGCCACTTCACGCAGGACTGCACTTCTTCATCCCTGTACTTCAAAAGATCATCCCTGTGAACACACGTATCAGACTGATCACCTACTCTAACGTAAGTACCGGTGCACTGGGTGACAACTATAGAGGTTTTGAAGGTGGATTACGTAGAAACCCTGCCATTACAGTCCTTGATAAAAGAGGTTTGACAGTCAACATCGACATCGCGGTTCAGTATAGACTGAAACCAGAATCTGCTCCAGCTACCATAGAGAAATGGGGTTCAAGCTGGGAAGAGAAGATCATCAACTCTAAAGTAAGAGAAGTCGTACGTGATGTGGTAGGTCAATACACAGCAGAGCAACTCCCCGAAATGCGTAACGAAATAGCTCGTGCCATAGAAGTAAAAGTAAAAGATAGTGTGGATTCACTTCCAAACCAGCCTGTTGTACTGACTTCTGTTGAACTTAGAACCATTAATCTACCGCCAAAAATTAAAGAACAAATTGA